>NZ_DAOMQT010000024.1:0-72540 GCF_035445465.1 Agriterribacter sp. | reverse complement strand
TAGCATTCTTATCCGGCGCCAGCGTAAAGAAGAGTTCATGGAACCGGCGAACGTGCTCACGGACTTCTACAGGCCGGTTGATAGAAGCATCCTGAGAAAGCGCCAGCATCAATGATTTGCCATTATCCAGTACATACACTTTTTGCCGCTGCAGTTCCGCAAAACGGTAGGATTGCCAAAGCGCATACCCCGTAACAGCAGTGCAGAGCACTGCAAACACGATAGCATAAAGCCTGATTTGTTTGAAACTATTTTCAATATTCCTTAGTGTTTTGAATTCCATTTTTTGGGTGATTGATAGTGTTATTTTAATAATCTGCCGCCGATATTTCCTGCTGCTGCGCCTGTGCCTGCTCCGCCAATATTCCCAGTTTTCATAGCACTTTGATTGATGTTGCGGGTAAAGTTGCCGGCTCCACCTGCCTGAATGATCCATCCTGTTACCGTCGGGATAGTGAAGTAGCCGATGATACCGATAATCATAAATATGATGTAGACCGTGCCCGATGTATCTGGAATAAAATTGGGGTCGGACAGACTTTCTATATCCTTTTGCAGGATTAGCGACTGTATCTTAGCCAGCATAGAACTGAACAGGTCTGCCACCGGCAGCCAAAGATACACACTCACATAGCGGGTGATCCATTGGGTAAGGGTGGACTGAAAGCCGTCCCAAACCGAAATGGCAAAGGCAATCGGCCCAAGAATAGAAAGCACAATCAGAAAAAATGTTCGTATCGTATCAATAACCAATGCCGCTGCCTGAAAGAGTATTTCCAAAAGATTGCGGAACCAATCTTTGATCACTTTTTCTAACTTGTATCCTTGTCTGTCCAGATACATCCCTGTCATGGTAGCAATATCTGAGGGCGACCACCCCAGTTCATCCAGTTTCTTATCGAACTCTTCGTCGCTTGCGAGGTAGGCTGTTTCTGGATTTCGGAGCATGGCTTCCCTTTCCAACTGGTCTTTTTGCTGTTGCAATTTGTTCAGGTCAAGCACCTGGTTTTCCAGTATACCGTGCGTACCTTTCACCACCGGGCTAAGTATGGCATTAATGCTTCCAAGCACAATGGTTGGAAAAAACATAATACAAATACCCAGCGCAAAGGGGCGCAGCAGCGGAAACATATCAATTGGTTCGGCACGGCTCAGTGCCTGCCATACTTTTAACGCGACATAGAACAATGCTCCCAGGCCGGCGAGTCCCTTAGCCACGGCTGCCATATCGGCGGACAGTGGTATCATCTCATCATACAATGAGCGAAGTACCTGATGAAGATTATCAAATTCCATAGCTTACCAGTATTTTTGTTCAGCGGTTCCGTATAGGCTGAGCACCCTTTGCGCAGCATTTTTCTTTTTTGATCGCAGGTAGCTTACCGATATGTTTTTATTGGTATAGTAGCGCACCAGGTTGTAATAGTCCTTTACTTCTTTGTGTACCCGGTCAATAATATCCATACGTTCTTTGTCATTTAGCGAAAGGCTGGAAGAAGACACGATCTGCTTTAGTTCTTTTAGCAGCGCGGTACTTTCATTAAGCAAAATGGAATAGCCGTTGGCAATGGCTGCGAGTTCCTGCGGGGTGAAGTTTGAATCGTTCATCATTTTCCCGAAATTGGTTACATACAAATCAGCCACATCACCCACCAGCAGTACCGTCTGCTGTACTTTACGGGCATCCTTCACGAGGTTATTTACCGCTTTGAGTTTATCATAATATTCCTTTCCCTGCTTGTATACTTTTTCTACTTCCTTAAAACTTTTTATCACATTGGAAACAGTAGATGAGGTTTGTACAATTTCATTGGCACTGTTAAGAATGCCGGAGATTAAATTGCCGGGATCAGTTACAATAAACTGTGCCTTCGCGGATACGGACACTAACAGCACCGCATAGACTATAAATAGTATTTTTTTCATTGCTTTTTTGCTTTTAAAAGTGATTAATAATTGTTTGTTTTTTCTTTATCTGTTGCAGGCTCTGCTTTATATTTTCCTGCCTACCTTTCTGATGGTTTCAGGGGATTGTTGCTGTTGCAGATTGCGGAGCCGCATAAAAAATTCCTGTATACTTTGGGGCTGTGTTGCTGCAACTTCCCTGCATAGTTTTGCAAAATCAAGATCCGCAGTATTACCGGGATCGGCTTCAAATATCAAAGCCTTGTTATTGCCAATGGGCAAGGTGATTTTTTCTTTTTTCATACGACTTGATTTTTGAAGTAATTAATAATTGCCTGCCTGCCGGACAGGCAGGTTTTGCTTTTCTCTCCTTTCTGTGGCTATCCGTTTAATAGCCTGTTCCACATTGCCATTCAATTCCCGGGCAAGCTGCATAACCTCCAACTTCTCGGTTTCTTCTGTGGTGTAGGCCAAGTATTCTTCGGGCGACACCTCCGTGGAATATACAGCGGAATGCGTACCCCCAAAACCGATCCATACTTCTTTGTACAATCGTTTCGGGTCGTTGTTCATGTTGATGGAAAGAATTTGTGATTTTTCCTTTTCAGTCAGGCCAAGCATTGACTGGATGTCATCGAACTTGTTCATGTACTTGCGCTGATCAAGCAGTATTTTGCAATCGGAATTGTTGATGATACTTTCCTTTACAATGGGCGACTGGATAATATCATCCACTTCCTGCGTAACCACGATGGCTTCACCGAAAAACTTGCGGACTGTTTTAAAGAGGTACTTGATATACTCCGCCATACCTTCTTTAGCAATCGCTTTCCAGGCTTCTTCAATTAATATTACTTTGCGGATACCCTTCAGTCTTCGCATCTTATTGATGAATACTTCCATAATGATGATGGTTACAATCGGGAACAATATCTTATGGTCTTTGATGGCATCAATTTCAAATACGATGAATCGTTTATTAAGTAAATCCAGTTGTTTGTCAGAATTGAGCAGGTAATCGTATTCACCACCTTTGTAGTAAGGTTCCAACACGTTCAGGAAGTTGGCAATATCAAAATCCTTTTCCCTTACATGCTTTTCCTCCAGTTCCTTTTTATAATCTGTTTGTACATACTCATAGAAACCATTGAAGGACGGGCAGGCAATCGCCTGTTTGATATGTTCAATATATCCTGCTACCGCGTTGGACAGCGCCACTTCTTCCGAACGCGTGGGAGGTTCATCATCGCGTTTCCAAAGGGTTAGTATCAATGTCTTGATGCTTTCCCTTTTTTCGATGTCAAATACGCCATCGTCCGTGTAGAATGGATTAAAGGCAATCGGGTTATCTTCTGTGTAAGTAAAGTAAACTCCATCTGCAGCTTTGGTTTTTCCTTTGATGAGTTCACATAAACCCTGATAGCTGTTACCGGTATCTACCAGCAGCACATGAGCGCCCTGCTCATAATACTGCCTCACCATGTGGTTGGTGAAAAATGATTTACCACTGCCGGAAGGGCCCAGTATAAACTTGTTCCTGTTGGTGATAATACCCCGCTTCATCGGCAGATCAGAAATATCCAGATGAATGGGTTTGCCGGTGAGCCTGTCCGCCATCTTGATACCAAACGGCGACGGAGAACTCTGGTAATTGGTTTCTTCGGTGAAAAAACACAGGGCCGGTTCTATGAAGGTGTAAAAACTCTCTTCAGCCGGGAAGTCACCTGCATTGCCCGGCATGGCTGCCCAATAGAGTGTTGCTGCATCTATGCTGTTGTGGCGTGGTTTGCACTCCATCAAAGCCAATGCGCTACCGGTATCATTTTTCAGTTGCTTTAGTTCAACCGGATTATCTGCCCATGCCATCACATTGAAATGTGCGCGGATGGAGGAAAGCCCGTAGGAATGCGCTTCGTTCAGGTAGCGTTCAATCCATTCCTTGTTGATTTGGTTGGCACGACTGTAGCGTGTCAGCGAATACATATTCCTTGCCGATTTCTCAAACTTGCGCAGGTTCTCCTCGCTGTTGTCAAGGAACAGGTACTGATTGTAAATGTGGTTGCAACTTAACAGCAACCCCACCGGAGCGGCAAAGGACAAAAGGCAATCACTGCGGTCGGTGGACAGCTTTTCATACCTGGTGTTGGATGACACCGCTGCGGGCAGATCATCCGTATCTGACAAAGTGTGCAGGCAAAGCCTTTTATTGCCGATACGTACTTCCTCCGCTGCCAGGGCGATATCCTGCATGGGTGTTCCTGCATCTCTTGATAAAGTGAAGTACTGTTCCAGTAAACCTTGCTGCTCACCTGCGCCTATAATATCATCTTCGCTTAATCGTTGCAGTTTGATAAAACCACTGTCGTTTACAATGCGTTCAAACTGCGCGACTGCCTCCATAAAGCGATGGATGGTTTCTTTGTCCCGCATTTCCCTGGGAACAAGCACACCTTTGCAAAGCGAAGAGAAGTTGCTTTGCATCCGCATTCGGTCTTTGGTCGTCTTGGTCACAAACAGATAGCAGTAGTGATTAAGGAACGGGCGTTCATTGAAATGCTGCTGATATGATTTTGCCAGAAAACTCAACCCGTCTTGTGCAATACCCGGTTCATAGTTTTCTTTGATAAACCAATCCTGTTTATGAACAATGGTAAAATCCGGTAGTGTTTTAATGGCTTTGTGCCACGCCGAATGTATGGCATCATATTCTGCAGAGGCTACTGTAAACAGTTCCGGTAAGTGTACCCGGAAGCAAGCAGTAATATCCGCATCCTTTGAAATGATGCAATGGTTCTCTACAGCCAGTAGCGGAAACTTACTTTCCAGCGTGGCGATTTTTGACATGTTTCTCATGGGCGATCGGATTTTGGAGTGAACTTCAGATAGCGACGGATGGACTTTCGGCAAACGATGTAGCGCGGATGCTTTTTATTAGCGGCTCGTTTCATTAAACCATGCTCACCATATTTTTTGTTGAGTGAGAAGGTTTGCCATACAATGAGCGAACCGCCACCGGCTCCAATAAACAGGCATACAAAAGAGTTCGTACCTGCCATGTACAGGATCATCACCAGAATTAGCACCCCAAGTAATCCGCCGGCGAATATGAACAGGTATTGCGCTTTCAGGCCTTTGAACTCAACTGTTCTTCCAATGCCCTTATTGATGTTATAATTACTCATAAGGCATCGGATTAAAGGAAGAATGAACGAAGAATAGTAGCTGCAACAATTAAGAAAATACAGGCACCAAACCAGCTTGCTGCCGTCTTGCTTGTGTCGGGGTCGCCGCTGCTGAATTTGTTGTAAACCTTCACACCACCGATGAGCCCCACCACCGCACCGATGGCATAAATCAATTGTGTAGCCGGATCGAAATAAGAGGTGACCATTTGGGTAGCTTCATTGATTCCGGCTCCCCCGTTACCCTGGGCAAAGGCGCCGACAGCCGGAAGTAGCGCCAAACCTGTTACCAACACTTTTTGTCTTTGTTTTTCCATGATCTGAATGAGTTATTTTGTTATGAAATCCCCGCATCATGCGGGCTTCAGAACAAAAGTGTCATGGAAAATGAAGCGCAATTATGAAGTGTCGTTCAGCGGAATTACTTGGCAGTGAGTGGCGGCTAAAGGAATTAATTATATCTTAGAGGACTATATAAACTCCGTTAATATTATTATTTGGTGTATCTATCTAACATAAAACTTTGGAATTTTAGAAAATTCGGTTCAGAGAAGGAAATAGACCTTGAAAATCCGAATTTGAATTTAAACCTTACCAAAGGTTTAAATGTAATTATCGGTGAAAATGATACTGGCAAAACAGCCATTATTGATGCTGTAAAACTTGTGCTAAAAACCCACAGCTATGATTATATCAGAGTTGAGGATAAAGACTTTTATAATACTGCAAGTCGTTTCAGAATAGAATTAACTTTTGAAAACTTAACACCTGACGAAGCTAAAAACTTCACAGAATGGCTGGGCTGGACGGGTACGGGGGCTAATGCAAAACCTTTTTTGAGAATAAATTACGATGTAAAAAGACAAGGTAAAAAGATATTACCTGCTGATATAAAAGCAGGCGTTGATGATGATGGTTATTTGCTTACAGCAGAAGCGAAAGAATATCTGAAAGCAACATATTTGAAGCCATTGAGAGATGCCGAAAATGAATTGATTGCCAAACGAAATTCAAGGTTATCACAAATCCTTTTAGGGGATGAGGCGTTTAAAGGCAAAGAAGATGCGAACGAGTTAGTCCAGATTTTTTCTGGTCTTAAAACAAATTTAGAAAACTATTTTAAAGGCGAATTTGAGATTAAGACTACTAGTGAAGCAGGAGAAGAACAAGCACGTAAACCACAGGATGGTAAACAGATAAAAGACAAAATAGATAGCTATGTTAAGGGGTTCTACGGTAATAGCTATGAAACTGAATTTAATGCTTCCTCAACCGATATAAAAAGCATTCTTGAAAAATTGACTTTATTTCTGAAAGACGAACCTAATCCTGGCTTGGGAACATTGAACCGACTATTTATGGCAGCCGAATTGCTTCATTTGAACAAATCAAATTGGAGTGGTTTGCGCTTAGGATTAGTTGAAGAATTAGAAGCCCATTTACATCCGCAAGCACAAATGCAGGTAATAGAGGCTTTTCAAAAACAAGAAACCATTCAACTTATCCTGACAACGCACAGTCCAAATTTAGCTTCCAAACTAAAGCTGGAAAGTCTGATTATTTGCAACAACGGCAATGCTTTTCCAATGGGAGAAGCATTTACCAAATTAGACAAAGGCAACTACAAGTTTTTAGAAAAATTTCTTGATACCACGAAAGCAAATATGTTTTTTGCAAAAGGCGTCATTTTAGTTGAGGGTTGGGCAGAAGAAATTCTTATCCCAAGCATAGCAAAAGCTATTGGAATTAATCTGACAGAAAAAGGTATCTCGGTTGTAAACATCGGGCATACGGGCTTCGACCATTATGCAAAGATTTATCTGCGAAATGTAGAACCCTTTATGACAATTCCTGTGGCTGTGATTACAGATGCGGATATAAGAGAATATGAAAAAAATGGAGATAACTATGTAAAAAGAGATGCCAATACTGTTCAACAGGAAACTAAACAGAAAATAGCTGGCATAAACGGACTGGCAGAACAAAATGTAAAATACTTTCCCGCATCAAGCTGGACTTTGGAATATTCATTGTTTAAATCAACGAGTTTAACAACAGTGTTTCAAAATGCAGCAAAGAATATTCATACACATACCGATTGGAATGATTTTGAAAAAATACTTGCAGCAAAACTGATGAATAAAGGGCTGAAAAAAACTGAAATTGCTTATTATATCGCAAATGCAATTGATGAAGATTTAAGCAAGCCAGAAAGAACAATCAAAATCGCGGCTAATGATGTGAATGATACCGTAAGTTACATTGTGAATGCTATTAAATATGCCTCAGGAAATTAACATAACGGACGATGATATTCGCTACGCCGAAAAGATACTACTGCCAATTGGTAAAGAGTTTGATGAAGAACGTAAAGCCTTTATTCGCAACGTTATTACAATAGATTTACAAGCTGTCCCGGGCAGTGGGAAAACAACGGCTCTGTTAGCAAAATTAGTTATTATAGAACGAAAACTCCCATTTCCCGATGGTTCAGGAGTCCTTGTTATATCTCATACTAACACAGCCGTTGATGAGATAAAAGAAAAAATTCAGAAGCATTGCCCCAAACTTTTTTCATATCCCAATTTCGTTGGCACAATACAGAGCTTTGTTGATGAATATTTGGCTATTCCCATATATAATCTTGATTTTAAAAAGAAATTAAATTGGATTGATACGGAAAGATACCAAAAAGAATTAGTGAAACTCTTTAATATCATTGCTTGGAAGCAGGAATATGGACAGCCCACAAAATGGTTTTATCAAAGACATATCAATAAAGCCACTGCTGAAGCAAAGGGGAACAATAATCTAAAAACGGAGCTTTGTAAAAAGCACATAGAAAATGAAGTTCGTGGTTTGTTTTATGACTTTATGACTGACCAGATAAAGAATAGTAGTAATGATATTTTACTAAAGGACAATACAAATAAAAAATTTATCGGGATAAAAGAAATCATCTTTGAAGTGCTGAAGAAAGGTATAATGTCTTACGATTACGCATATCATTTTGGAGAACTTTATCTGCACAAGAAACCATTGATTAAGGAAATTTTACAAAAGCGTTTCCCTTTTGTTTTTGTGGACGAAATGCAGGACATGGACGCCCATCAGTGCAACTTGTTAGAAAAAGTATTCCACGATGGGGGTAATAGCATTTCAATAATGCAACGAATTGGGGATAAAAATCAGGCTATCTATACTTCGGTTAAAGTAACTGATGTTTGGACAGATAGAGCAGACGTATTAAGATTAAGCGGAAGTCAACGACTTAGTAAGCCAATAGCTGACGTGGTGAAAAGATTTGCTCTATATAACGATGCTAATTTTGATATTGTCGGGTTAAATGAATGTGTTATAAAGCCACACATTTTGATATTTGAAAATGCAACAATCAGTAACCTTCTCCCTCGTTTTGCCCAAATAGTAAAGACGTACAAAGAGAATGGCAGCTTTACTAATCCTGATAAATCGGTCAAGGTTGTTTGTTGGAATACGGACTGGAAAGATGATGATGCCAGTCGGAAAGATGCTGCTAAGTTAAGATTAGAAGACTATCACAATGGTTTTAAAAAAGAAAAAGGGAAGCCAAAAGAAGATTACGATTGTCTGAAAAGTTATTTGCTGTTTTATGACAAAAACAAAAAGACCTTAGAGCCATTAAGAAAAAATATCCTAAATGCCTTTCTGAAAATTTTGCGTTTGGAGAATATCAATACACTGGATGGCAGACCCTATACAAAGAAAAAACTAATAGATTTTATCAAAGAGAATGATTTTCAGAAATATGACGAGTTGAATTTAAACCTTTATAATTGGTCAATCGGGATAATCAAAGGAAATGCAAATGAAGTTTGGAGCGAGATAAAGGAGTACGCTCCAAACTTGTTTGCGATATTTTCCGAAAATGAACTTTCTGAAAGTTTAGCTTTTGTCAGCAATGATGTAGCAGAAATTCCAGCTAACAATATGGAGGTCATTGCAACAACCAATCATTATAAAGAAGACGGACTTGAAATTGAAATTACAAGCGTTCACGCAGTAAAAGGACAAACGCATTGTGCGACTTTGTATTTAGAATCGTGCTATCAAGGAAAACACGAATCTGAAAGGTTATCAACACAATTTTTGGGTAATAGTTTTAATGACACAAAAGTCCATCATAAAAGTTCCGTTAAAATCGCTTATGTTGGCTTTTCACGACCAACAGATTTGTTGTGTATTGCTATTCATAAAGACAGATTTGATAGATGTCTTCAGGATATTAACAAAGAGGAATGGGAAATAATAAATATATCTTGAAAAGATAACGAAGTATGATTGATTTTTTGACAAAAGATGATAGGCTGGTTTTACGTTATATTGCTGAATTTGCAAACTCATCTGATTGGGTAAGAGAGGCTATTAAAATCAAAGGTTTCGTGAGGCTTAAGAAGACATTTTATTTTGAAGAAGAAGATATTCTAAGTGATAGCGAATTTGGCGAGAAAACAGAAATAGATGATTTCGATGACCCTGATATGGAACAGGTCACTTACTTTCTATTTGCAAAACTTATAGGAGATTATTATAAAGTCAAAAAAGGAATACTCATTAATGACTTCGATATATTTATACACAAGGATGTTTCATTAAGCACAAATTTTTTTGTCGCTGATTCAGATGTATCGGTTGTCAAAGTAATCAAAAATATATCCCTAAACGATTTATACTTGGGTGGTAATTATCCAAGCGCTGTGCCCGTTGAGGAGTTTGAAAAGCTCTTAAAATATTTCCCCACTTCTTATGAAAGGAGAAAATATGTTGAAGCACGAATTGCATCCCTGCTAAGAAATTATTTAGATGGCATCAAGGATGCCGAAAAGCTATATCAGAAGCATCTAAATACAAAGCTATCTAAACAAGGTACGGATTTGACAAAAATTTTTCAGAATGTAGAACTCGTAAAATATCAGACAATTCTTGAAAAATTGCAGGAAATGCTAAAAGATGAAAACCAGTATAGTGAACATCAGTGGCAGGAAGAAATTTTACAGATTATTTTGTTACTCTATCCAAAATATATTTTTGCTTTTAAATCGGTTCCAATACAAGCAAAATTAGCGGATGGAATAAAAGGCAAACAACTTGATTTTCTTTTAGTGGATTCCAATGGATATGTTGATGTTATTGAAATAAAGAAACCTTTTGAGAATGCCATTATGACTAAAGGTGTTTATCGGGAAAATTATATTCCTCTTAGAGAACTTTCGGGAACAGTTATGCAAATTGAAAAATACATTTACTATTTAAATCGTTGGAGCTTAGAAGGAGAGAAATTTTTAAGTAGAAAATATGAAACACAATTGCCCGAAGGTTTTGATATTAAGATAGCAAATCCAAGTGGAGTAATTATTATGGGGCGAGAAAATAATTTATCCCCAGAACAAAAAAATGATTTCGAGGTGGTCAAAAGAAAATATAAAAATATTGTTGACATCATTACTTATGATAATTTATTAGAACGGTTACAATTTACAATTGAACAAATTCGGAAAATTTAATCTTAAAGAAGAACCCAAATACTAATTGGGTTGTAAACTGAATTGATTACAGACCAGGAAACAATTTTTAAACGATTTTTACAAATGGCAAAATATCAACTACCCCCATTAAAAGATGAAAAATTATTTGAGGAACTCACATGTGATTTATTCAATTTTGTAGAAAACACATTGTCCTATGAAAATATAGATTTCCAGACTTTTGGCGTTAAAGGTCAAAATCAAAAAGGGATTGATGTTTTTTCTACTAAAACGAAAACAGTGATTCAATGTAAATTGAAAAGTATCGGAAGAAAAGACGATATTATTAGGAAAAATCTAATTCAGGATATAAATGCCGACTTAGAAAAGGCGAGAGATTTAAGGATTGATTTTGAAAAGTTTGTTTTTGTTTCGACATTTCGGGATGATACCCAAATACAGGAATATCTAAATCAAATTAAGAAAGAACGGGAATTGCCATTTCATTTATATTATTGGGGATGGGACACTATAACAAAATATATTGAACAATCAGAGCCGCTTTTACATAAGTATTTTTCAAAGTTTGTAAAGAAGTCCAAGCCAGCAAAGCCGAAAATTGAATTGCCAGACGGGGCGTTGGGAAAAGAGCTTTCTAAGAAGAATTACGTTGATTATCTTAAAAAAAGATATGGAGATTGGAAGCAAATTGAATTAGACAAAAAAGGAGAAAAATTCAATTGGGCTGCTTTTACTATTTCTCTGTCAAAAAGATATAAGGCTTCTGGAATTAACTACATTGACGTTCGATATTTTGATGATTTGGTAATGTATCTGAAAAGTCGCATTGACGGAACAATAATGGGAAAAGTAAACAAATCCAAAGGAATAAAAAACTATTCGATATTTGAAGGGTTTTTAGAAAATCCAATTTAAAAAAACAAAGGGAAGCGGTCTTTTCACACAAATTCCCCAATATCGAAACCATCCAAACCTTTATTCCGCATTGTGGAAGAACCGGAATCCGTCTCAGTCTCTATGGTCTTATCCAATAGCCTGGCTATCTTCTGCGACGCATCCTCTATGGAGTTTTCCAAAAGGCTGAAAAGCTCGGTTCCCTGGATCTTGTGAACTATCTCCACTGCTTGTTCCTGCAAGGCGGGTTCCAGCGCTTCCTGCTGAAGCAACGCCCCCACGGTGCTGAGTTCATCAAAGGTAACCCCTGTGGCAAACCCGTCTTCGCCGTTTGGTTCTCTGTACCTGCGCCATTCCTCTTCTTCCTGGTCAAAATCAGGCTCACCACCAAAAACTTCATCCAGCTCTTCCTGCGGAATTCTTATATCAAAACCGTTTCCTTCGGTTTCTGCATCAAAGCTATCTTCTTGTTTTGTCGGTTTTATTTTTTGGCTCCCGGTAGCTTTATTTGGCACAATTAGTCTTTCTCTAAGCTTGGGTAGTCCCATTATTTCCGGTAAATCCGGAATTTTATTTTCTAAAAGGCGATCCTTTTTAGATGCTCCTTTTATCACGATCTTATCATGCAAAAGCAAGACTATAACAACCAGCAGGCAAATAACAATCAATGTTTCCATAGCTATAAAATAGGTTTGTATTTATCATTGAAGCTTGTAGTTATCTGCTCACTAAATTCCTGGAAGTGATGTTCGAGCACATTATCGAGATAGGCGTAAAGAGTGAGCCTGTCCTCGCCGATAACCTGCACGATACGGGAAAGCCTTTCGTGGAATTCAGGACGTATATAAACCGACTTGCCATTACGGGCATTCGTACCGGGGTTTTTAAAAAACAGCTTTTCATACGCTGCCTCACTACCTTTTTTGGGCCTGCCTTTTTCCCTGGCAACAGGTTTTGCATGTATTTCTTCTTTAGACGGTTCCGGCGATGGTTGCTTTTGCTTTTCGCCACCGGCCATCAGGGACATCAAATAGTCCTCATCAATCGCCGGATTGCTTTTTCTTTTATCCTCATTTTCCATAGTGCTTACAATTTCACGATTCTTATAAATTCATCCATAAACATATCCAGGCGGCAAACCTTCATCAGCTTTTCATCGGGTGGTAACAAGGTGGAACGGAATACCGTTTTGGCAGTGGCTTCGCCTTCTTTCCGGAAACGCTTACTGTCCGTGATATACGTTTGCATCAGTGTTAGCCCCAGTTCTGTTATGACCTTTTCGTACACTTCATACAAAGGCGATTTTTCCCTGCCGTCCACCTGGTTCCAAAACAGGCGTATAGCTTCTATGGAAGTCTGGCTTTTTTTCATCAGCACATTGGTCAGCACATCCGTAAAGCTCAACGTACTTTCAATAACTACACGGTCTGCCGTGATGGGCGAAAAGATATAGTGCATACCGGCTAAGGTGGTCAGTACTCCCGGTGTATTGACCGTGCCCGGTAGGTCAAAAAACAGCACATCAACCGGAACGGCTGAAGAACGTATAAAATCTCCAGCTTTATTCAATGCTTCATCTGCCTTGCATTGAATGACCGGGTAGTCCTTTTTATTGATGGTGCTGAACTGGCGGTGCGCCAGCTTCTTATACACTTCGCTTTTCATTACCATTTTCAAATCCCGTTCACGCATCTGCGAAAGACTGTGCTGCGGAAAGTCACAATCATATACTGCGACATTATAACCTAAGCGGTAATGAAGCATGCTGGCTACAAGAGCCGTAAAGGTGGATTTGCCTACACCACCTTTCTGGGTGGAAAAAGCAATAAATAAAGGTTTGTGTTTCGTATCCATTTGTATAACTGTTTTTAAATATTCATTTATGTATACACATACTTATGTCCCGTTGTATACCCCTGTGTTTATATACCGGTATAGTTAAGCATATGTACTTTTTTACATGCTTATCTGTACAGGCACATATAGCAATAGGGTTGTACACACCGGCATCCGCATTTAGCGGCATACTTATTTATTTGCCTATTCACATCTGTATCATCATATAGCTGCACTTACATCCATACGTACTCACGTTATTGCGTAGCTACATAAAACAGCCGCGCATATTTCCTTAAATACAACTGCCTGTACAAAGGAATGCAGATATATACAGGCTTATTAAGACCTGTCCGGCATTGGCGTTCAGTGGCGCTACTTGGCACTATTCAATAGTGCAATGCATGCTGCATTCAGGCCTTACTTTGTAACAGATTTTTCTAATGATTTTATGGGAGCTAACCACACTATAGGAGGGAGTATGTTGAACGGACTAAAGCCGTTTTTCCCTGCTTAATTTAATCCCGCCCAAAGCGGGATTTTCCTTTCACCAGAAAGGAGCAAGTTGTGTTTTGAGCAGCGCGAAATGCAGGGCGCAGCTCAAAACAAACTTGTCCGCCACAGGCGGAGACTTAAAACACCCTCCGAAGTCGGGGTTTTTCAGCATTTGAAAATGATGTTTTATGGACGAGAATAATAAGAAGAAAGAGTTAAAGAAATACGGACGTCATCCCAAAAATGATCCTGCTGTATTCAGGTATTCTATATCACTAAATGCCCGGGAGAATGCCCGCTTTCTGTCGCTATTTGAAGCATCCGGTATGCAGGTAAAGGCGCATTTTATTACAGCCTGTGTATTCCAGAAGACCATTAAGACCGTAAAAATTGATAAGGCTGCAATGGATTTTTATATGCGGTTGACAACACTATATGGACAATTTCGTGCAGTTGGGGTTAACTATAACCAGGTAGTTAAGATATTATACCGCAATTTTTCTGAGAAAAAAGCTGCCGCATATCTCTTTAAATTAGAAAAACAAACCACGGAAATGGCTGCATTATGCCTGGAAATAATACAGTTGATACAGCAGTTTGAGACAATGCATTTGAATAAAAACGAGCGGTAATGATAGCAAAAATCGGCAGAGGGAGAAGTATTTACGGTGCATTATCTTACAATCAGATTAAGGTAAACAAGGAAAACGGAGAGATTTTGCTCCTGCATAAAATGCTGGAAACGCCTGACGGAAGTTACTCCGTTAACCAATTGTTGAGATCGTTTGAACCTTATTTACTGGCAAACCGAAATACTGAAAAACCGGTAGTACACATTTCTCTAAATCCTGATCCCAACGATAAGGTGAGTGATGAGAAGTATAAGCTGATGGCGATGCAATACATGCAGGAAATGGGTTACGGAGATCAGCCGTTCGTGGTTTTCAAACATACCGATACCAGCCGTACCCATATCCATATCGTTTCTGTATGTGTAGACGAAGAAGGTAAGAAGATTTCAGATTCATTTGAGCGAAAGCGATCAATGAATGTATGCCGCTCATTGGAACAACAGCATAATCTTATAGCGGCCACAGAAAAGACCCGTGAAAATGATAACCGGATATTTCAGCCGGTGAATTATAAAACAGGCGATATTAAAAGCCAGATGGCCGCCGTGGTCAGATACCTGCCCAAATACTACCAGTTTCAAACTCTTGGGGCATATAACGCCTTACTTTCCTTGTTCAACATTACCGCCGAAGAAGTTAAAGGCGAGCTGAACGGGCAACCTAAACATGGTTTAGTTTATATTGCTTTGAATGAACAGGGAGAAAAGGCAAGTAACCCGTTTAAGTCTTCACTATTTGGAAATTCTGCTGGTATAGTCTGGCTCCAAAAGCATTTTGAAAACGCTAAGGAGCAGATGAAGGTGGCCCCGGTAAAAGCTACACTTAAAAACAGCATTGAGATGGCAATACACATGACTACAAACGAAGCCGATTTTAAGAAGCAACTGATTGAGCAGGGTATCAATACCGTTATCAGGCGTAGCAATGAAGGGCGAATTTTCGGTATGACTTTCATAGATCATGAAAGCCACACTGTTTGGAATGGCTCACACTTGGATAAAAGTCTTTCAGCTAATGTTTTTAATGAACGTTGGCAACAAGAAATTGTAGAAAACGATAAAAATGGATTATCGAATAATATCGCGTGTACAAACGTGCCGAATAAAGTAAAAGATAATGACCCGAGCGAAGATGTTCATGAGCTTTTCGATTTTCTGTACAAAGAGCAACCCAGCAGTTCCAATGTAGAATATGGATTAATCGAAAGTCTCGGCGGACTTTTGCCGCAGGCGCACAGTGAGGATTATGAAGAACTGGCATTTGAAAATAGAATGAAGAAAGGGAAAAGAAAAACTAATAAAAAAACACAACGTTAACAGTGATAAGTTGTGTCTGTCTCCAGGCAAACGCTGATTACTAAATGACGGAGTTTATTCGTATCTTAAGTAATGAAACCAAAGATCAGTGGCAGACAAGTCGGAACTGGAAATGTATTTCCAAAATAATACAGTTTCTTTTGCTCTTCCCGTCTATTTCTTATATGTTTTTTACAATAAAAACAGCTACAATGGATAACCTGGCGGTGAAGGTGATTCAATACATAAAAAAGCAGAAATAATAGCTTTAAAAATGCTCAGGGAATGGAAATTGACCTCACTCCTGAAAATAAGTTGTGGACTTGCCTTCATTCATCCAGCATGTTGACTGAATCAATGGCTACCAGTATAAGCACCGAAGAAGATGCTATTAGTGATTTTACACGTTTATTCAACCTGAGGTCCGTGGAAGATATCGAAGAACTTGGGTACAATCAAGCCTGGATTCGATATCTTAACGGGAGTGCCAGCATTGATGTGGTGCCATTAGAACTGGACGGAGCAACGATTACATTTCGGATATATAAAAGCAAAACGATTGTATACAGCACAGACCTATATTACTACGATGAAGTCTATAAGCATCTAACCCTACCTGAAGATCTTGACGAATACGTTACAAAATATGCGAATAGACTTTTAATAGCCTGGGAGACCAGCTTAAAAATAGTCATTGATAAAATGGGGCTTGCTTAAAGAAGATAAATGTGCGACAAATAAAGCCCGGGATCATGCACTCATTACTTGATCACTTTCACGCTTCACTTTCTATGTCTATTATAGATCCATAGAGCTTAGCCACTCCACTCCAACTGAAGCCAACTAACGCCATGTACGGGAGGCCGCTTGATGTAGTGAATAATTTTCCCAAAACAATTGATTGTGCAGGGAGAAGACGATTTGAGAGGGCTGGCCAAGATCATGGCCTTCATGCGTGCCGTAAGCATCATCATGGTGCTGATGCACTTCTATTGGTTCTGTTACGGGTTCTTTGCCCAGCGTGGCTGGACCCTGGAGGTTATCAATAAAGTGTTGGGCAACTTCCACAGAACAGCAGGACTTTTTTCAAATACACTTTACACTAAAATATTTGCATTGGTACTACTGGCATTAAGCTGTCTCGGTACTAAAGGGGTTAAGAATGAGAAGATAACCTGGCCGAGGATTTATTCAACCTTAGCCATCGGGTTTATATTGTTCTTTTTCAGCACAACGCTATTAAAATTATCGGCTAGCATAGCAGCATCTTCATACATCCTCACGACCTCAACTGGGTACATCGCTTTAATGGTTGCAGGAATATGGATGAGCCGCCTGTTACGTAACAACCTAATGAGCGATGTATTCAATAATGAGAATGAAAGCTTCCAGCAGGAAACCAAACTCATGAGTAATGAGTACTCTGTAAACCTTCCCACTAAATTTTATTACAAAAGCAAATGGAATCAGGGATGGATTAACGTAGTAAACCCATTCAGAGCAACAATAGTGTTGGGTACGCCTGGTTCAGGTAAAAGCTATGCCATCATAAATAATTATATCAAACAGCATATTGAAAAGGGATTTTCAATGTACATCTACGATTTTAAGTTTGATGATCTTTCTACTATTGCTTACAATCATTTACTGAAACACACCGGTAAGTACAGCGTAAAACCAAAATTCTATGTGATCAACTTTGATGATCCGCGAAGAAGCCACCGCTGCAATCCGCTTAATCCTGAATTTATGACCGATATTTCCGATGCTTATGAAGCAGCTTATACCATCATGCTGAACCTGAACAGAACCTGGATACAGAAACAGGGCGACTTCTTTGTAGAAAGCCCGATCATTCTTCTGGCAGCTATCATCTGGTTTTTGAAAATTTATGATAACGGCAGGCACTGCACTTTTCCTCATGCCATTGAGCTATTGAACAAAAAGTATGCAGATGTATTTACCATCCTTACTTCATACCCAGAACTGGAAAACTATTTATCTCCTTTCATGGATGCCTGGCAGAGCGGAGCGCAAGACCAGCTACAGGGACAAATTGCATCGGCTAAAATTCCGCTTTCCAGAATGATCTCTCCGCAACTCTATTGGGTAATGACCGGCGATGATTTTTCTTTGGATATTAATAATCCGAAAGCGCCTAAAATACTTTGTGTAGGCAATAATCCTGACCGTCAAAACATTTATTCCGCAGCTTTAGGTTTATACAATTCAAGGATTGTAAAACTCATTAATAAGAAGGGACAATTGAAAAGTTCTGTGATCATTGATGAGTTCCCAACCATTTACTTCAGGGGCCTGGACAATCTCATTGCAACCGCCCGTAGTAATAAAGTAGCTGTTTGCCTGGGCTTCCAGGATTTTTCTCAATTAACCCGTGATTATGGCGACAAGGAAAGCAAGGTGATTCAAAATACAGTGGGTAATATTTTCAGTGGTCAGGTAGTTGGCGAAACTGCTAAACACTTATCCGACCGCTTTGGTAAAGTGTTACAAAAAAGACAGAGTTTAACGATCAACCGCAATGATAAATCCACCTCCATATCTACTCAAATGGATATATTGATACCAGCTTCCAAAATTTCTACGCTTACTCAGGGTATGTTTGTGGGTGCCGTATCAGATAATTTTGATGAACGCATTGAGCAGAAAATATTTCACGGCGAGATTGTAGTGGACAATGACAAGGTTACTTCGGAGACAAAAGAATATCAGAAAATCCCTCAGATATTATCTTTTGATGAAGCGGGAGAAGATAAAATGAAACAGGAAATTGAAGCAAATTACCGGCAGATCAAGCAGGATATTATTGGCATCGTTGAAACCGAAATGGAGCGGATAAAAAATGACCCTGAATTGCAGTATTTGGTGCAGAAGGAGAAATAGTATAAATAATAAGGTGGAATGCGATAAGATAATCTAAATTGCACAGTCGGATTTTGAAGAAAAGAAAACGGTTCTTGGATGTTCTAACTAAACAGCGCTATATCTTTTTCGATAATCTTTTTGGAAGTTGATTTGAGAAAAAGAGCCGCTTCCCGGTGACACTGCTTTAGTTTCCTGCCATTACCACAATAGCACTTATCATTCCTCCTGATTTTTACAGCACTAAGATAACGTTCTAAAAATTGTTTAATCATCCCCTTATCTGAAGTGTCCAATAAAGTTTCATAGACTTGGATTGTGCCTTTATCCCGATGTCCCCATTCCTGCAAATTCTCTGTTATTCCGTTTTGTTTTAATAAAACCCAGGAAAAATATCTTGGCAGGTAGTAGTTGATAAAGTCATATAAACGTAAACTCGCATTTGCTAATTTATTCGCAACATAAGTGTGTTCCACACAAATTTCCCCGTCCTTACTGATATGGAACTCATCTGTTTTTTCAATTTTATTATTTACAGAAACCACGACAGGAAAAGCATTGGGATACATCTTCGGGATAAGGATTATAATTCCAAAACTTTCTATCAGTTCTCCGTTCGGGTTGGTGAGGTAAAAATTGCCGCTAAACCTCGAGATCTTGTCTATTTTCCCATCATACCTCAATCCGGGGTTAGCCTCAAGGGTGGCAGCTTTATCCTCCTGAAAATTTCTTATCTTAAATCGCCTATTTGAGATAAGGTTTATATCCGGTAACATTTTGCTGTAAGTAATTAATATTTTGTTGAACACCTATGTTCGGAATGATGGAAGGTCCGATAAAAACCAGATTCCCTTCTTCATCCTCCTGGATCTGAGGATGATTTTTCAAGTATTTTTCCCAACTGAAATCGTGTTGTTTGTACCGGAAACCCTCGTCAGGTATTTCATATACATATGGCTGTTCGTCACCGTTCTTCTTATACTTCTTGTAGACGAAGTAATCCTTGTGGGTTGATTTATAGGATAAAATATTATCTCCAACAACTACCCCATTACTTTCCGCCTGTGCCTGCATTTTGCAAGCTAAACTCGTATGTAAACTGGTCGTAGTGACTTCACTGCATTCCCCAATTCCTGCATTGTGCCAAAGGGTGTCTTTGTCGTCACCAAAATCTATTCCTATTCTTGTATAAATCCGGTTCACGCCCTGTTCCTCAAACAGGTTCCTTAAGTCGTTTTTTACAAAGTAACTAATGAACGATGCTGCCATCAGCGCATTATCAACGGCTTTTTGTTTCGTTGTGCCTTTGCCACCGAAGTACACCATCAGTCCATCTCCTTGTAAACGATGCACATACCCGTCAAAGTACCAACAGGTATGAATTGCCGCAAGCTGAATGGTTCTGCAGATATTTGCTACCACGTCCGGATCATACTTTTTGAATAGACCGGTAGAGTTCCTAACATCTGCGAACATCGAAACGATGTAATGGTATTCACTGCCATTGGTGGTTTTTAAATGGCTGAAGCCTGGATGCGCGCCGAGCTTTTCTTCATACTTTGCATTGAGACCGGTTACGGTATTCAAAGCACCGAGACTCCTGAAATTTGCCTCGTTTTTGGTTTTATCTGACCAAAGCATTTTAGGATGCGATGCCAGTTTCTCATTGAGTTGTCCATACCCAAATCCTTTTTCGAGGTTATCTTTTTTACCCTGCCTTAAATAATGGGCAATGTCGTCCACGTAATTCTTGTAAAGTTTTTCTTTCATATTTCTATATTAAAATTTTAATCCCAATGATAATAATGCAAACGAAACACGCAGCCAATAAATAGGTAGCCGTTTTTAATCTGCTGAATTTCCTTTGAAGCCCCTGAGCCAGTAAGTACACTTGCTGAACGTAGTCTTCGTATCTTTTTTCATCTGTAGCATTTGCATACATGTTTTTAAAGCTTTCAAGTGGGATATTTGATACGTTGCCAAAATTGATAACGGATCCATTCACGCTATTAGCCTGTTTGTTCAGATAAGGTAATATTGCCCATAAAGTAAATCCCAGACTTAATAAGCAGGAGATTAAAGCAATCCATACAAAAAATGTCACAACGCAGCCGTCTGAAATGGTGTCTTTAATGCTGTAATAACCTGTGATTATTCCACCTAGTAAAAAGGTATTCAGTGTTAAGAATAGGTTCCCTTTGTTATTAATACTGTCGTAGTAATGATCATACCTGTCCATCGTGTGTTTCAATGTGTCAATCTTGTCTGGCAAAGATGTAGTGCCTAAAGTATTTGTTCCGTCCATATGTAACTTTTATCTGGTAAAACCGATACTTAACACCAAGGCGATAAGACCTGCAACCAGCCCAATATTTACCTGTTTGCTATAGCTTTTATTGTGCTGTACAGTATTGGCATAATGTTCACAGTTGAAATTGACCAGATCGTACGGTTTCCCGATTAACTGCATTGCCCGCTTTATAGCTTCATTACGTTGAAAAATATCACCCACAAAGGGCTCAATTCTTGTTACGTAGTGCCCGTCTCTGAAAAGGCGCTTTTCGTTTACCAACTGGACCCCTTTGCCTGCAAAATTTTCGATGTACGACCTGTTGCCGTTAGCATCAGTGCCAATGTATATAACGTGATGTTGAATTAAGTCCCATTCACTTTTGGGTAATACCAGCCTGTCTCCGGGTCTCAGGTTGTTTAAATTGAATACATTGTTCATAAGCTTTGTTTTGAAATTTTTTATTTATTAATTAGGTTAGATCTTCAATGGTTGCTGTAGGGGCATTACTTTTAACACTTGCAATTCCGACATCTCTTGTCGTGGTAGAAGAATACATTTCACTGGTTCCTAAAACCTGGTAGTTGTTCGCCACCTGGTTGAAGTAGGGCTGTCCTGCGACCGACGTCTTCTTATCGAAGTTTTTATCCGCAACAGATATTTTGCTGCTTGCTATCCCTGCCAGGCAATTTTGCTTGGTCGTATAGGTTTCACTGGTCAATAGCTTTTCGCCATTAGAAGCTTTTAACGTCCACCGAAACTGTTCATTTCTTGTTCTTGTTATCTGATATTTCCCCATTGCTATAAATTTTAAGTATAAAAATAGTTGGAATGTAAGTTACAAATTGTAGTCCAAAACATAAATATGTCAACCAAATAATGTAAATATGCCAAAATTTTGTTAAAAACGACAAAATGGCTTATTTTGACATGGTTATTGAATATGAATATTTGTCATAGTTACGTTCGATAATATAACGGATGACACTTTTTCACTATTTTGTCAACTGAAATATCATACCTTTGCACCCGAAAGAATTTTACAATGGAAATAAAACAAGTTTTTGCGGAACGATTCAGGTCAGCCCGTTTAATGAATGGTTTTTCATTGCAAGATTTGGCTGACGCGCTGGAGGGCAATTTGTCCCGCCAGGCATTACATCGTTATGAAAAGGGAGAAGTGATCCCGGATGCAGAGAAGATCAATATGCTTGCTAAAGCGCTTAAAGTAAGCCCTGATTATTTCTTCAGAACTACTACCGTTGAATTGAGTAATATTGAATACAGGAAGTTGAGCAAGATGCCTCAAAAGGAAGTGGGCATCATCAATGAAACCACTAAGGAATATCTTTCACGCTATTTAGAGTTAGAAGAAATCATTGGGCTTTCCAATGACTTTGAGAACCCGCTGGAAGATTTTGGTATCGTTACCACTTATGAGCAGGTAAATAAAGCCGCTAAATTATTACGGGAAAAATGGTCATTAGGAACCGGTCCTATATTCAATATTGTAGAGCTTTTGGAAGACAAAAATATAAAAGTTGTAAAGCTGAATGTTGATGAGGATTTTGATGGTTTGCAGACTTATGTAAATGGTAACATTGCGGTTATAGCATATAATGAGCGAAAGGCAAATAAACCCGACAGGATAAGATTTACTTTACTTCACGAACTGGCCCACTTATTATTAAAGTTTGGCGACATCACCGACCGGCAAAAGGAAACCTTATGTCATCAGTTTGCCGGAGCAATGTTATTGTCAGAAGAAGCAATCAAAGCCGAACTGGGAAATCATCGCAATAAACTTTCTACTTTAGAATTGGGTAATATTAAAAAGCAGTACGGTATTTCAATGCAGGCGATTGTAATGAGAGCGAAAGTATGTGGTATCATAAACGACCATTACACCAAGCAATTCTTCTTCCTGATCAAACAATTGAACTGGAAAGTAGATGAGCCTGTGGAATACCAGGGTATTGAAGAAAGTAATCGTTTTGAGCAGCTACTATTCCGAGCATTAATAGAAGACCAGATATCCATGTCCAAAGCAGCGTCATTATCTAATATGTCTTTGGCAGCATTTAAAAAGGAACATCAGCCGATGTATTAACGCTAATTCAAGACATGCAAAATACCTGCCTGGATAATGAAACTAAAAATAGCTGTCACCGATGCTTGTATCTTTATAGACCTGTATGATTTAGGTCTTGTAGCTTCATTTTTCAAACTTGAAATTGAGATACATACCACATCATCCGTTTATTTTGAATTATACGCGGAACAGCAGCAGGTTTTAAAAGCCTACCAGTCCGTTGACAGGCTTATTATTCATAACCTTAAAGAAGAAAATTTTCTTCAAATTCATTCAGCATCTTACCCCAAATCCTTATCCGAAACGGATAAGTCTGTTTTACATATAGCCAATAAACTAGGCGCTTGTGTGTTGAGCAGCGATAAAACCGTTCGTAATTGGGCTAAAAACAAAGACATCGAATATCATGGTATGATCTGGATTTTCGACAGACTTATTGAAGCAGATATTCTTACAAAAAAGGAAGCAGCAACAAAATTGAAAGAGCTTATTGCCACAAATTTCATTTTTCAAAACAATCAATCCCTGGTTACTGAGATTCAAAAGCGGTTGAAACTTTGGACTTAATGTGCCAAGTTAGCAAGAAAAGCCCTGTTGGCATAGTAAGTTCAATATCTCCCGACAGAAGATTTAATGGAAACGCTTTGTTTTATTTCATCGGGCTGAAAATGATCAGTTTGATCGTCTTTATGCTGTTCTGAACTAATAGACAATAGTATTTTCCTGTCCAATCCCGCAAGTTTATTTTTTAAATCTGTGAGTTGGTTTTCTTTCGTCCAGGTTCCGTTTACCACTTCCTGCAAAACAGGCAAATCCTTTTTCATGCCGGCAATTTTCTTTTCTTCCTGTTCCATCAGTCCAGGTAGTTTTTCCAGAGCGTTCAGGAAGTTCATGGAAGCAAGCTTTGGATCGGATGCCACCTGCCCGTTATTGTAGGTGTATTTGATATTACCTTCACCCATTACAAAGAAGCGATTATCCTTTATATCTATTCCATCTTTTTTTGATACTTCAGTTTTTACCAACAGCATAAATCCATACAAACTGCCGATCTCCAGGTATTCTCCTTCGGTTCTGGATTTGGCGGATAGATCATTTAGCTTAGTGCCAATTTGTTTCACATCGGCAGTAAGAGGTAGATCAGTTAACCGTATGGGATTGGCAATTGTACCATCCTGTCTTTTCTGTATGCGTTTTTGAAGATTATCCCAATCTGTTTTCATACGCTCCAAGCGTGAACTTGCAGCTTCCATTGATGCTGTTATATCTTCCAGCTTATATTTAGAACTGAGCTTAGAGCGGTTGAATGCCTGGCGTTCACTCTGCAGACCTGCAATTTGCTTTTCCATTTTTGCTTTTTCCAGTAGCTCGGTGTTGCCTGAAAGTATAGCTACATACTCCGAAAAATTCATTCCGGACTTTTCATCAATACCACCTTCATCAATGGTTCGTTTACCGAGATTATTGCTTTTGAGCTGGTCAATGAAAACCTGTTTGTTGTACAGGAGATTGAACTTATAACTATCCAAAGATTTTTCCACCGCGTAAATAATAACATCCACTGTATTCCCCGCAAAGAATTTTGCAATTTCATTGCCTTTGCGGATAGCCCGGCCATCGCGTTGGGCAAGGTCGCTGGGTCGCCACGGCGTATCTAAGTGATGAATGGCTATAGCCCTCTTTTGACCGTTAACACCTGTTCCAAGCATGTCAGTGGAGCCGAATAACACACGGATTCTACCCTCGTTGAATGCTTTAATTATTTCTTTCCGTTGCTTTTCATTCTTCACTTCCTGGATAAAGCGAATTTCATAGGCCGGTATGCCATAATCTTCTATCAGCTTGCGTTTGATCTCACTATACACATTCCATCCGCCAGGCTTATAGGTTCCCAGGTCAGAAAAGACAAACTGCGTTCCTTTCTGAGCATTGAACCTTTGATAGTATTTGGCAATATTGGCAGCGCAATGAGATGCTTTGTTATCGGGATGGTCGTCATACTTTGAACTTATCATCCGCATATCCAGTGACATCTTACGGGCATAATCAGTAGCAATCAGCATCTTTGCTTTTTCTTCTGACTCAGATAATTTTGATCTTCCAAGCAGGGTAGCATCACCCGTTTTGGCAAACTCCATCAATTTTTTGATAAACACTTCCTGCTGTGGTGTTGGTGGAATATTGTGCAGTATCTCTTTTTTTTCAGGACGATCAATTCCGATATCTTTTGCGGTTCTGTAGTCTGTTATTTCTGAATAGAACTGCGCCAGTTCAGGTACTTTAATAAAAAAACGGAAGCGCTCTTTCTGTACAATATTGTTGGCTACAGAAAATTCATAATCGGTGGTTTTTCTTGCATAAATAGCCGCCCAGGCGTCAAAACAGTTAATACCCTGTTTTTCCAATGCTTTAGGGCGCAGGTATTTGAACAACAGATAAAGCTCTGTCAGTGAGTTACTGATAGTAGTCCCCGAAAGAAAGGTTGCACCTAAATCTTTACCGGTACGTTCCTGAATTGTTCGGATAGCAAAAAGCAGGTTCATTGCCTTTTGGCTACCCTGCATATTACCGAGCCCGGCGACACGCTCATGACGGGTATTGAACATCAGGTTTTTAAAGCGATGGCTTTCATCAACAAACAAATGGTCTATGCCCATCATTTTAAAATCTACTACATCATCCTTGCGGGTACTAATATCGTGCTCCAGTGTTTTGAGCTTCACTTCAAGATTTAGCTTACGGACTATAACACCTTTGAGCATCGCTCTTGAAATCTCTTTGCCCTGTTTTTGTAAAGCGGCAAGATTTTCTTCCACACTATCCAGTTCAATTTGCAGTATCTCCTTTTGCAGCTCCGGTGATTGTGGTATCATGCCGAACTGGTCGTGTGTGAGTATCACGCAATCCCAATTGTTGTTTTTAATCTCGCCGAAAATGCGTAGCCGTTTCTTAGGGGTAAAATCCTCTTTACCAGGGTAAAGAATCCTGGCGTGTGGATAGGCGGTTCGGTAAGCCTCGGCAATTTCGTGGACGTTACTTTTCAAACCAATGATCATCGGTTTGTGGGCTAAGCCCAAACGCTTCATTTCCTGTGCTGCCGTACACATCACTAATGTTTTTCCGGCTCCTACTTCGTGATCACAGATAGCGCCGTTGTTCAGCTTGATCATCCATACCGTATCCTTTTGACTCGAATACAGGTCGTCAATGCCCAGGCCTTTCCTGTTCAGTTCGGGAAACTCCTGGTGGCTTCCATTGTACTGCGGACGAACAAAGCAGTTAAACGTATCGTTGTATTTATCGGTAAGTCTTTTTTTAAACTCATCATTCTGGGCGTGCAGCCATTCGGTAAAAGCAGTACGTATCTGATCAATTTTAGTGCCGGCCATCTGTATGGCTTCCATATCCCGCACCTTCATTTCCTGGTTGCCCACCATAACCTTTTTGGTGATATCGGGCGTAGTGTTTACCAACGCATGTTTTAACAGGGCAATACCATCATAGGTGCGGCTTTCAGATTTTACAGCATACTTGTCCCATATATGTACATTCTTTTTATCGCAATGGATGGAAAAATCATCCGTGTTTTCACTGTAGTGAATCCTCACCTCTGTATCGAACAAAGATGAGGCAAACCGGTTGTAAATACCTTGTGGTATCCATCGTTCACCCAGGTTAAAATCAAGTTCTTCAAATTCAATTCTTGTTGGACGTGCTTGTGTTAATGCCTTCAAACTTTCAACTACTTCTTTATCACCGGGGTTTTCATTTACATAGTTTTGTACATCCGCTGCTTTCTCCACCACATCTCCGCAAATCCATCGCTCTGAAATTTCATATTCCCTGTCAAGTGGATTGTAATAAATCCGGCCATGTAAAGCAGTCTTCAGCTCCTCTGTAGTCATTCCACTGATCCCGGACATAAAATCCAAATCAACTTTACCTGATTTATTAAGGGACGCCGCTAATGCTTCATCAGGATTACCGGCAGCTATTGTGTTTGTAGAAAAACTTACCGGGCGATGGAAGATATCTGCCTTATGTACAACACCGCCCACCACGCGTTCCATGTAGGGTATCTCATTTCCGACGCTATCTGTTTTTATCAGCTTTATATTGTCAGCGCTGTTCAGGTTGCCATACCGTTTTACAAAGCCGTCATACAGCCTGTTAAGTGTTGCCCGTTCTTCATTATGTTCACTTTGTAGTACTGCTTCTTTGTGGTAAAGATCAAGGTAGCTATCACGCACAGCGATATAGGCTTCCGCTCTGACTTTTTGTGAACCACTCAACTGCAAGGGATGAAACATAGCCTGTTGCTTTTCACTGTCCACTTTACGCAGGTAACCCACAAAACCATTATCCGTTACAAGACAATCATCACTATAATAAGAGCAAAAGTTTCCGCTGTAAAGGGAAGGCTCCGGTAAGACTACGGGTTGTGAAACCGATACACTGCTCCCATTTCCATTCAGCCCGGAAAACAGGTCACCTGCTACGCCCTGTGGTTTATTACCATTAAAAGGTTTGCCTTCTCCATTCAACGGTTTGCCATTGACAGGAAGTGGATGTGGTTGTTGATTTACAGCGCTGAATAAATTGGATTGTGCTCTTGCAATGGTCTTTTTTTTAACAGGGGATTGTTTGACGGCAGTGGAGGTGGCGCTTGTTGCAACGGTCTGCTGCGGGCTTGCCAACAAATCAAACAGGCTTAACTGCACATGCCCTGTAGATCTACTATTGGTATTTTGAACAGACGCATGACCAATCTGCTGCTGAATAGTTATTTGTTCCTCGTGGGGGCGTTCGGGCTTTGATTCAGCGGATATTTGATTTAAAGGTTCAACCCTTTTCAATCCCCTGTACAATCCGAGGTCTAAGCGTTCAGTCAGGTCTGATAACAGCATTTTTTTCATGTCCCTTGCTATCCCTTCAACGCCTTCACCGTGTTCATAAATCCAGGCGGGTCGTCCGTACAGATCAGTGTCCTTGTATAAGGAAGTATGAACCACCCGGTTCAGGTTTTCAAACAGCATACTATTGGTAGCATCGTCCGCAGTGGTATGGGTCTTACAAAATCGCTGTTCAATCTCTGAAAGACCCTGCTTTTGGCTGTTCTTTTGAAGTATGATTAAGTCACTACCAACCTGCGTACCGGCATGATCTGTGAAAAGATTGTTAGGCAACCGGATGGCAGAAACTAAGTTATTGTCATGCATCAATGCCTTTCGGATGGGCTCGTTCCTTGCGCTGTTGAGCACAGCTTGCGAAGTAATAAAAGCAAGCAAGCCACCATCGCGGAGCATATCGGTTCCCTTCAGGAAAAAATAATTGTGTATGCTTCTTGCCGCCTGTACCCTGGCTGGATATTTACCACGGCAATAAGAAAGATCAAATACCGAAGTATCCCCGAACGGAATATTACTTGTTACCAGATCATAGCTGTTCTTTTCATTTTCCGGGATTTCTTCAAATCCACTTACGCGGGTATTGACATCCGGATAAATGTGTTTTAATATCTTGGCTGTAAGCAAATCTTTTTCATACGCTGAAATCTCACTGGTAGCACCAAAGGTTTTTTTAAAAGATTCAATAAAAGCACCCGAGCCTGCCGATGGTTCCAGCATCCGGTCTATTGCTATGCTTTTTTCTTTTAGTGCCGCTGCAATGGCATTGATGACAGGCGGCGGCGTATAAAAAGCTGTTAGCACAGAACCGCGCATACTATCTACATAGCTGCGGTACTGCTTTTCATCAGTGGAATTTTCCCTTAATAATTGCAGGAGTTCCTGCGTTTTTGCAAACAGCGGGTGATCTGTCTTTCTCCATTCGTTGATGTCAATAGGATTATCGGCAGGGTTTAAAACGAATTTTAAGCCGCCAAAACCACTGTATTGCATCAGCAGCAGGCGCTCGCTGGCAGTAGCATTACGCTTTTCTTTTTCAAGTTTAAAAGCAATACTAAGGGCATCAATATTGCATTGGAGATGCTGCTGTTTACTAAAGCCCATGTTCCTCAATCCAGGTTGCTATGGTTCCGGTTAATTCAGTGTAGAGCAGGTCAAAATCTGTACTGTATGCGAAGTCACCGGTGAGTTCATACTTTGCAAATACCGATTCACAAACCGGTAGCATTTTCATGGCGAACGGACGTAACTCCTCATCCATCATAATGGTGTCGAACTCGTTGCTTACCACCTGCATTACGGTATCAAACTTTGAGAAATACAACCCGTCAAACAGTACACTGTCGGCAATGGCCTGGCATTGCCCTATGCTGTTCCCTGTTTTAAATGCACTCTCGTAAGTTTCGGCGGCGTATTGGGAGCGTTGCTGGATGAAGACATTATCATGTGCCAGTTCCGGGAAGCTTGTATTTAGTAATTCCTGTAGTCTTAATGAGAAATAGGAAAGTTCATTTTGCTGTTCCATATAGTTTTATTTAGTCTTTAATTGTTTGAAGATGCACCTTTGATAAATAATAGCTAAGCGTTAATTAAGTGTCGTTTAAAAAACCAAGCATCTTGCTTACCTCCCGGTCTATTTTGGAAAATGCAAACCATTTTTTACCCAGATCTTTTAGCGACGCACCGATATGATAAAGCTCCATCCCGTCAAGCAGTATAAACCTATCGTGGGCGTTAGAGAATCGCTGGATTTTGATATTGGGGTACTGGCTGTTGTAGCGTTGTAAATCCAATTGCAAGTGACTGTCAAAATTTTTGGTGTAAATGGTGGCTGATACCCCGGCGCCACGCTTTCCAAGAAGGGTGAGCACTGTGTCATCCACATAGTTGTCAATAAGTATAATGGACCTTTTGGCCGAACGGATAATATCAGCCACAAAACTGTAAGCATCAAATATCTGACCGTCGTAGAATACCCCCTTATCACTTTGCAGTTTGCCGCTGTCTAATGCCTTAAACAACTCTTCAAATTTGAGGTCTGCTTCTGATTGTTTGATCTCGATTTTATCCATCCTTGAAAACAGCGCCGCATTACTTATCAACATTTTCCGCATTTCCACAAATGCGTTCATTATTTCGACGCTAATCTTTACGGCAACATCGCTACGCAACACGGCAGACATCATTGCCACACCTTGTTCTGTAAATGCATAGGGCAAATATCGCCTTCCGCCTCTTCCAATGTTTGAGGTGCCAAATTGGAACCTCAAACGTTCAGCCTCATCTTCGGTAAGCAGAAAGCAAAAGGTAGCAGGAAAACGGTCTTCGTTTCTTTTTACCGCCCTGTTCAGCATTTTTGTTTCTACCTGGTACAGTGTTGCCAAATCATTATCAACTATAACCTGCTTATCCCTGATCGTGTGAATAAGCGGCGCTATTTCTTTCTGGGATATGAAGATATTGCTCATTATCTTTTTGATTTGCCATCTTCAAATTCAAAATGGGTTGCGCATTCCCCGTTCATCACGATGTATGCATCAAATGTTTTCCCAGCCTTGCTTTTCATTCCTTTCAAAAGTGATGTTCTCCCTTTGCTGACAAGTCTTTCGATGTCTTCCACGCTGATCTGAATCCCGCATACACTGCGAAACTGCCTCCAGTTGCAATCCTCATCCGGGCATTTTACAATTTTATCCCTGATAACTACTTGCTGCTTTTTGCATTTGGGGCATGATAATACCGGTAGCTGCTCCATATTTTCAGTAGTATTTAAAAGTTCATGGGTAATGCTGGTCGCATAGACTTCCATTTCCTTTTGAAAGGAATCCGCATCCAATTCGTTATTCTCAATCTTCTGCAGGGCGATTTCCCATTCGGCAGTCATGGCAATATCTGAGATCTTTTTGTCCTTCACTAAATGGTATACCTGTAGTCCTTTTTCAGTAGGAATGAGCGCTTTCTTTTCCCGTAGTATATAGCCGCGCTTAAACAGGGTTTCAATAATCGCGGCTCTTGTAGCGGCCGTTCCGATACCAATACCCTGCAATGCTTTTCGCTCCTCTTCTTTCTCAATTTCCTTTCCGGCATTTTCCATTGCCGATAGTAATCCGGCTTCGGTATAGAGTACAGGCGGTTTGGTTTTCTTTTCAAGCACCATAGCATTTTTTATTTTCAATTCATCCCCTACACTCAGTTCTGGTAGCTCCGCTGCTGCATCAGTTTCGTCATCAGAAAAATCACCTTTGATCGCCCGCCAACCAGGTTCCAGCACTTTGTAGCCTTTCAACATAAAATCATAGTGTGAGGCCTGTAAGGTTATATCAGTAATTTCCTTCAAACATGCCTGGGATATGGCTTCCAGTAAACGCCAGGCGATCATTTCATAAATAAGTCTTTCATTGGCGCCTATTGCTGAAGGGATGATGCCTGTTATGAGTATCCCATGATGGTCGGTTACTTTTACATCGTTCACTATGCGTTTATTAAAACGGCCCCATTGCAGTTTTGAGGTAACGGCTTTGAATTTTGCCACTTCATCCAGCGCTCTAACAAGGCCCGGAATTTCATCCCATATGTCCTGGGTTATATACTTACTGCCCGTACGCGGATAGGTAATGAATTTCTGTTCATAGAGGCTTTGAGCTATGTTTAAGGTAGTCTCAGCAGAAAAACCCAATTTCTGATTAGCTTCTTTTTGTAATGCCGTCAGGTCATATAGCAGGGGGGCTTGCTCCGTAACTACTTTTGTTTGCGTATCTGCTACGGTTGCAATGCCGGCACGTTGTATGGCTTTGAGGGCATCTTCCGCCTTGTTTTTATCATCCCACTTGTTTTTGGAAAGGCTTTTAAAATCTATGAACTCCTTTCGGTGTTCCAGCCCGATTTGATGGTAGCGCTGAACCGTGAAGTTTTTGTTTTCCAGGTAGCGCTTACAAATCAATGCAAGTGTGGGCGATTGCACCCTTCCTAAGGAATAGGTATCGCTACCGCCAGCAATGGTCAGCGCCTGCGAAGCGTTGATGCCCACTAACCAGTCAGCCCGGCTCCTGCATTGCGCTGCATGGTAAAGTCTGTTAAAATCACTTCCGGGTTTTAGGTTCTGAAAACCTTGTTTAATAGCCTTCTCCGTTAGTGAACTGATCCACAAACGCTCAAAAGGTTTTTTACATTTTAGATATTCGTAGATGTATCGGAATATCAATTCACCTTCCCGCCCGGCATCAGTAGCAACAATAATGCTGCCGCATTTTTTAATGAGCTGCTCAATAATTTTCAGTTGTTTTAATGCGCCGCTATCAGGCGTATACCCCTTACCGTTTCTAATCTTGCGAACTGTAAGTATAAAGGGATTGGGAAGTATAGGCAAGTTCTCTCTCCTAAATCCGGTAATTCCATAATCTTCCGGCATTGCCGGTACTATTAAATGGCCAAAAGCCCAGGTTACATAATAGCCGCCACCTGCCAGGAACCCATCTTTTTTTTCGGTGGCTCCCAGCAGGGCGGCTATCTCCCTGGCTACACCTGGCTTTTCTGCAATAACTACCTTCATGTCTTAGCGTATTATTTGCTAAATCTTTCTGCCTTTGGATTTGGCAGGTTTCTGCGTTTGTTTCTCCTGCTGTTTTTTGCTATCCGGCTCTTTTTGCCCTGACTTCAGCGGCTCTTTGATATTTTTAGTAGCCTCGTTGGTTTTGCCTTCGGAGTTTACGGCTGTCTGGGTTTTGTGTTCTTCCGTCGGTTTTACTTTTTCACGCAGCTTGTTGGGGTCGCTGAAAGAGAATTCGGTTTTAGCTGTCTCTTTGTTGAACGTCAGGTAACCTTTGTATTCTTTGCCTTCCTTATCTTTTAAATCAGGAACGTAAATAGTCTGTCCGTCCTTAAACCGCTGGTATTGATTATCATCCAACTCTTTACCCCGTATAAATCTCGGAGCATCCTTGCCCTGGTTTTGCTGTACGTTATCAGACAGGTTATTATTGAACAGGAACTCTACATAACGCTTGTCTGCATTGTACTGTACGGTAGCATTAAAAAGGTCTCCTTTTTTGGAGATCATACCTTCAATATAGAGCGGTTTACCTTCCTGCAAGACCTGCTTTTGCAGTTCATCCAGTTTTACACCTTTAATTTCATCAGGGGCTTTCATCTTATCAGTTCGCAAAGCAATCAGTTCATTGGTTAATCTGTCAACACTGATGATAGATGGTATGATTTCCCCGGTTTTGGGGTTGGTAAGATCAACAACCCGCCCCATATTACCGGTTTTGAGCAGGTTGTCTTTGTCTTCCTTTGTAAACGCATGTCCGAAAAATGGAAATTTCAGTTGTGGCTCTTTTCTTATTCCATGGATAGCTACTACCGCCTGACCATTATCACCGGGTTGCAGTGAAATCCTTGCATCCATGCGGGTAATAGCTGTACCAAGATTCAGGCTGACAGGTACCAGTTCATTGGTTTTATAGCCTTTTAGCAAAGGATCGAGCAGGTTCATTTTTTCGAGCCTTTCCTTACTTAATCCAAGATTGGACATCGTTTCCCAATCTATCTGCTGCGGCGTGTAGCGGTACTCTCCGTTCTGCGGTTTTGTTTGTGTTGTTGTTTCCATGTTGTTTGTATTTTCCTGTTGATGATTTTTCTGCTGTGACTGCTCCTGCTTTAGTTCTGTTTTCACTTCGTATTTTGACAGCAGTTGTTCACCTTCTTTAGTTGGAGTATCAATATGTTTTTGCATTTCTGTGGCAGTATCAACGGCGATGGGTGCAGGCACTTTAAAAAATGAAAACCGGGTTGGGTTCTTTAATTGTCGCAGAAAATTGGAAAAGAAGTTGGAGAATATATCTCCATGCTTATCCACCCGCATGAACTCACTATTGTTTTTCCCGTTGGGTTCTACTGTTTCCAGCCCGCCGTTTTTGTCAATACCTTTTACGGCCTGGATTTTCTTTTTTTCTTTATCCAGAACAAGAAGTATATCTGTTAACTGATCAGGTGATGACTGCTGCTGTACATTTTGTTCGTTCATCGTTATAATATTTTATTGTTTGCTAAAAATAGAGTGGATGCATACAGATTTTAAGAAATTGTCGCCTGTTGGCATCCCTTGTCATTTTATGGCTTTGGCTGGTTGTACAGGTTTATTGAAACTATCGCGGATAAATTGATGGACATCCGATAGTTTATAATACAGTTTACCGCTAATACTATAGTAGGGCAGCCTTCCTGATGAACGATAGCGCTGAAGGGAGCGGTTACTGATCTTCAGCATCTGGAGCAAATCCTGGTTATCCATCAGCTCTTCACCATCAACAACCTGCAACTTCTTTTGTTCAGTGATAAGATGTTCACTGAGAATATCGAAGCGCTCCATGATCCGCTCCATCCATGCAACAAATTCCATCCGGTCTATATTCATACGATTTGCTTTTGCAGCCGCCATTGAAATGCTGGTCTCTGTAACCAGCAATGCGGCCGTATCTGATAGCAAAAGAACAATCCCGATAGCGTCCTGTCAAGTCCAACTTTATGCTGTACCTTTTTGGACCCCTCTGGATTTGAATGGCTGAACGGGGACAAAGGGAGTAGTATGGAAATTCTCCATAAAGGAGATTTGGCAACAACCACATAATCGCTCCAGGTAATCTTATTCAGCATTGTTCTGATTTGTTATGCAAATATGAATACATAAAAAAGCGGTTTTTCAATAGTTGTTCCCGAGTCGGGAGAAATTATTTTTCAAGCATTCACTTACACTTACAATCATATTTAAAAAATACCAGCAGCCTGGGGTGTCGGGTATCTGAACTATATTCTGCCAACGAAGCATGGCTCACCTATCGTCCGCCTCATCCATCCGCTCAATTAATTTCTGGCGTAAAAGGTCAATAAAACACGTCCTGTTTTTTTTGCGCATCCGCATTTCCTGGAAAACATTGTACACATTGCCAAGACTGATATCAAATACCATTTCAAATAGGGATACGATTTGTTTTACATCCGCCAATCCATTTTTAAAGGCTCCGGTACTCTGTAAAGCGTATATCAATTCAATAAGCGAAACCTTAGAGGCGCTCCATTTGAGCGTAACCGGTAATACAGCAGCGCTTATAGGCTCCTGAGCCATGTTATTTAATTGCAGTAGGGCGGTATTTAGATAATCCATCAATAATTCATTGGCAAACAGTTTGGCCGCTTTGTAACTATGAACAGTACAGAAATCATTGTCAAAAAACAGACTCAATGCATCTGGAATTATTGGAGCAGCGCGGCTTCCCCTGGTAAAATAAACGTCATCGAAATGTGTGGCTCCTGTTCTGAAATATTGGTAAAATTCAAGATTGTTATCAAAAAAGAATTGTATACGCTGCATGTAATGCAACAGATATTTTCGCTGGACTTTATCACTTCCAATAGGGCGGTTGGCTTCTATGCTGAAAATCTTGACATGATAAATATACTGGCAATAGAACTTCGGTTGTATCTCTTTGAAAAACTGAATTTCTTCGGACGAGTCTTTGAAATGCACCTGTTTTATATATAATTTAAGTTCACCGATATGCTGCTCGCATACCCTGATACTGCGTCCGGCTTGCTGAATGGGATTAGATGAATCATTATGAATTTCATTTAACAGGTATGCGAGCCTGTCATAAAGTTTAGTGGTGTAGGGTAGCATATAGTAGGTTAAGGATTAATAAACCTTAAAATAATACAAATGGCTCAATTTTATTTACAGAAGACTATTGAGACTCGGACTTTTTGTTTCGCAACCGGGAGCGACCCAGCCTTAAAGCGCCGTTAAGGCAGGCTTAAATGATATATGATAAGAATAAAAGCATGTCACTACTTTTTTTATGCCTATATTGTTTAAACGGCATTAGGGCGCCTGCACTCTTTTGATTGAATTTATTCATCAGCGTTCCGAATATTATGCATATAGAATTGTTCAGGGATGAAAATATTCCATTAGCACTTACGCCTGCTACCGGCAGGAACCTGGATGCACAGCTTAAAGGCGGCAGCCTGCGGTCACACCATAGCGTGTTGGGTTCGCTATTTTTACAGGAATATGAGACCGCTTTCTGCACGGTTCATTATGCGCTTGCCCGGTCATACACCGACCATGAAATATACTCCCGGGAGCCTGCCGGAGGGATCCGGCTAATTGGGGCGATGAAAGAGGCGTTTAGATTTAAAGACGATATAACAACTACTGTCAAACCGGGCCAGTTTATTTTATTGGGAAGTAATGACCAAACTGTTCAGTTGTTTCTGGAGAAAGGAAAAGAATATCGCATGTTCTGTACCTATTACGCTACCGAATTACTTTCAGCACTTGGTATTGAGCCTGCAACACTAAAGCTTAAAGAGAAACCACGCGCCTTTACGCCTCAAATGTCGGACATTGTTTATGACATGTTTACCGCTGATTATCAACCGGAATTGTTGCGCTTTTTTTATGAGAATAAAGTAAGGGAATTGCTGTTTATGGCCCTGGCTTACGAAAAAAACAATCCACCACCCACTTTCAGCAGTGAGGACCTTGATAATATATACGCTATCAACAGCATGATTACTAATAACTATACCGAGCATTTTTCCATCCCTGAGATTTCCAGGCAGTTTGGGATCAATGAGTTTAAGTTGAAAAAGGGTTTCAGGCAAATCATTGGAACTGGTTTATTTGAGAAGCTCCTGGACACCCGCCTGGAAAGAGCAAAACAATTGCTCATTACAACCAATATGCCTGAAAAGGAAATTGCCCGACTTACCGGTTATAGCAGGTTAACCAGTTTCATAACGGCATTCCGCAAACGTACTAAAATAACGCCACGGGATTTTCGGATTGCAAATAAATGAAGGCTGTACCATCAATTTACTTAACTTCATCCCCCTTCCACCTTCGAAACTTTTGCTCCCAATTTCGAATGTTTTTGACAAAAAACAATTCCACATTCTTTGCAGCTTTACATTGTAACAGAAGCGACAGATTGTTTGAGGACTTAGCAGCGGAATTAATTCCTTACTCCATTCAACTCCATTTTATGAGGGCAAAGTTTGGTAACACAGTCTCAGAAATACTTTCCGCGTTATTGATACTGATATGGGTATATGCTGCTATTAGCAAGCTGGCGGCATTTGAAAAATTTACACTGGTACTGAAATCATCTCCATTGATTAGTTCACACGCTCATTTTTTCGCCATCAGCCTACCTGCTATCGAGTTATTGACCGCTCTTTTATTATTCATACCCCAGTATCGGTTATGGGGATTTGCAGCCTCCCTTATTTTAATGTTGCTATTAACCGGCTACCTGGGTTACATGATTCTGTTTGTACCCCATTTACCTTGCTCTTGCGGTGGAATACTGGAAAAAATCAGTTGGACCCAACATCTTTTTTTCAATATCACGCTGACGATTATAGCAGCGGTGGGATTATTGATCCATCAAAGAAACAAATATCTGATTGCAATAAATTCCCGGTAGCTGTGGCCACAGTTATGGGCAGGGGTAGCCGAAAACCTGTAGAAAAGAGTAGGTAGAATTTTAATAATTAAACTTTACAAACATGAAAAAGTATGCATTAGGAATTAGTGCCATTGTTGCAGGGATTGTAATTTCTGCATTTTCAATTCCTCCTTCCCAGCATGAAAAAGAAAATCTTATTAACTATGTTTGGTTCCAGGTAAAAGCAGGAAATGGTTTGGATGAAACCTTAGACGACAGCCAGGTGAATTTTTTGGCTCCTGCAAGTAGTATGCCTCCGGCTGGTAGTTGTACCGGGTCAGGCTATAATTGTGTAGTGGGTTTCGAAACAACACAAATTACAGGTGGAACACATTTGAATGGAACGCAGGATATTAGGGCCGAAGGAAATCCAAGAGGTACTCTGTAATTGAATAAGGAGGGGAATAAGGAATATGCTTCCTTACTCCTCCTTTTTAGTAATAACCAGTATCGGCAGTATCCTGTTTTCTTCAGCAATATCCCACCCATGAGAATTGAGGGATTTTCGCAAATACAGGAGAACCTTCTGGGGATCGCTGGTTTTTACACTAATATTCAACGTTACATTTTCATCTCCTTCTACACCTGATAAAAATACAGGTGAATTGAAATCGCGGGGAAGAAAATTTATCAGTTTTAGGTATAAATCTTTTGAATTACCATTTTGAATTGATAGTCTTCTACCGGATGTATCGCATGCTGGAATTTCTACAGTTTTTCTTGTCGACTTTTTTAAAATCAAGCACTTAACCACTTTGTTTTCTATCTTACTCTGACAATCAAAATAATCGTCCAGATCTTTTCGCATCTTAAGATAAAAATTTCCTTTATCTGGTTTATTGGATTGTGCAGCATAACAATAAGTGTGTTGATAGGCCCAGGAAAAATATTTTGAAAAATCTTCAGGTGGTGTGCTATTCTCAATTATGTTTTCACTTGTCTGTATTCTATTGTCAGGTATTCTTAAATTTCCCATGAGCTGTTTTCGATAAGCCACTTTATATAGTTCTATCATCGTTTTGTTTAAGCACATAATTCCACTAAGTGTACCTTTTGCAGAATCGTAAATTTCTTTACTGGAACTTCCTCCACCAGCTCCGTAATCAATTCTTTTCATTAGCAGTGAATACTCAACGAGACTTTCAGGTTCAGACTCTATCCAACTCCAGGAGTTATCTATTTCTATGGGTTTGTAATTTATCTCATCCAGGCGAACTGGCTTATTTTCAATAAACAGTGCTATATTTTCCTTTGAAGTTGAACTGCTATAAGTGATGTGTTTGAACGTAAAGTCCCTATCTATCCAAACATGTGTTGGTACCCCTTTATGAGGGAATAGTTGGGATATTGATTTATCACCAGCTACTATTGATAGTTGCTTACCTGCTGCAACCCAATTTGGTTTGACCTTCCGCCTTTCGAATATTTCCCAATGTTTTTGAATATCCGCTTCATCATCGGTTGTTACCAGAAGAATCTCCAGTCGTTCTTGAAAAGCTTCTTGAAAATTTAATATTTCAGGCATTTCAGCAAGGCAATCTACGCAATGCTTATTCCAAAATATGATCAAAATCGCTTTGCCTTTAAAGTCGGAAAAATGATGCATTGACTTAAATCCATTTTTTTTTACCTGAAAGTGTATATCTAATGGTATTGTATCTCCTATTTTCAACTGCGTGGATTGGGAGTACGTGATCTTAGCAATTAATAGAATAAGTAAATACCCAATTAATTTTGTATAATATTTCATGATTAGAAAAAGCGTTTATAATTAGTAACCCGGATTTTGAGAAAGATTTGGATTAGATTGCAACTCACCAAATGGGATAGGAAAAGTTGCCGAGGTAGGTTTCCATCCGGGCTTTACTGTTGTTAATATTTCATTTATTAAACCGGTTCTTTTAAGATCAAACCATCGGTGCCCCCATTCAAAACATAACTCCGTTTGCCGTTCATGTTCAATCGCTTTTAGGATTTCATCTTTATTTGATGAATTAAATGCAACCAAGCCTGCGCGTAACCGAATTTTATTAAGGTCATCTAAGGCGCCTCCAGGATTATTTTGCTGTGCCTTTGCTTCAGACCTGATCAGGTAAATTTCAGCAAGCCTGAATACTTTCAGGAATTCTTCAGGAGTCTCAGTTCCGTCATACCCTAACCTATATTTAAAAGGATAGAAATAAAATTGTCCATCAAAATCATTACTATTAAGCCAAAATGTTTTGCGTTTGTCAGTTGGCTCAAAGGCCTTAATCAATTGATCGCTAACAATATAGTTGGGGATAATTGTAGAAACATAAGGTACATATAGAAATCCTTCGGCTGTCTCAAATCCTGTTTGAACAGGTTGCATCTGCCATATAGTTTCTCTGCTGGCAGAAAGAAAAACACGGTCTGGTTCATTCTCAAGTTCGTATTCATTGTTATCAATGAGATTGTCAGCCGCTTGTTCGGCCAATGTCCAGTTTTGTTGATACAAATAAACCCTGGCTAATAGCGCCTCAACTGTAGCCCTATTGGGACGGGCCCTATTTGCTGAAATATAATTGACTGAAATAGTGGACTGTGCTTCCTGGAGATCTTTTATTATTTGTTCATAGATTTTTGTAGAAGGAGTTTTTGGAAGCAGCGCATTTACCGTATAATCAGTTGATAAAACCAAAGGTACTTCATCATAGATATTTATCAGGTAGAAATAAATAAATGCTCGCATAAACTTACATTCTCCCAATAAGTGATTTTGAACCGATGACGCGAGCAGTTGGGTAGCTTCTAACTGTTCAATGCAGGCATTTGTCTGATACAGTAATTGAAAGCCTTGCTGCCAGAGAGAGGCATTGATCGTGTTATTTTCCGGTGAGATGCCATTTGAATACAGTTCCTGTTCGCTTGGATCCTGAGTGGTAGAGTACAATTCATCGGCAGATAATCCACCAAAACAGCCTATTCCTCCATTGCCAAATTTGAACTGGGTAGAATAATTCATCATATTAATGTAGATGCCCACAACTGCGGCCGTTGACAGGGAACTATCTGAAAAAATTTGATCTGGTGTGAGTATGTTAGAAGACGGTTCAATCTTTAAAGCTTTTTTGCATGAAAAGCTTAATAAAAACATTAAGAAAGTGAAAAGTAGAGTTTGAATATTATATTTATGTTGGGTCATATTCCAGCTATTATAAGGTAAACAGAAGTCCTATTACAATGGTGCAGAGTGGCGGTATTCCGTAGAAACTTTGAGTCTCCGGATCATTGCCTTTGAAGCCGGTAATAGTTACCAGATTTTGAGATTGCATATACATTTGTACTTGTTGCATATGGAAACGGCTAAGGATTGTTTTGGGTAATCCATATGAAATTGAAACAGTTTTTAAGCGGATAAATGAAGCGTCGGAATAAGCACCACTCGAATTAGTGAACCTGTTGGCTGCAATTGATGTTGCATTTCCGCTGGACCGGCTGGTAAATTTTTGGATTGATGTAATATCTCCGGGGTTTTGCCATCTTTTCATTACCTCCGACGGTTGATTAATTTGCAATGATCCGGGAGGATAATTATTAATTTGTTGCAGATAATTAGCACCCCATTGTTTTCTGAAATTGATAAATACCTGAATAGAGAAACTCTTATAGCTAATCGAATTGCTCCAGCCACCGAAAAAATCCGGATCGAGGTCACCGATAATGACATCATCTTTATATTTTGTTGGCGTACTTGTTGGTCCATTTTTAGAATCAAATAAATAGATACCAGTGGCGGGATCTACTCCAAGATATTTAAATTTATTCAGGACATTTACAGATTGTCCAATTACATATATTGTGGCATAACTGGAGGATTCCATTCCTGGGAAACGTACCAACCTGTTCTTAGGAAAACTGAGGTTGATAGAAGTGGTCCACTGAAAATTAAGATTCTTCACAGGCGTTGCCTGGAAATCTATTTCCCAACCTTTGTTTTCTACCACTGCGGGAAAGTTTGCAGTCACTCCAGAAAACCCTGTCTGGGATGGCAAATTATAGGTTACTAATTCATTTGAACTCCGGTTTCTGTACCATGCCACAGAACCAATAATTCTATCTTTTAATAATCCAATTTCAACTGCTAATTCAAGTTTTTTATTGGAAGACCAGCTAAAATCCGGGTTGTAGAGATTTCCGGGAATATAGCCGATAATTTGTTCATAGTTATTATATTGATTTCCGGTGTGGAGCCATTGCTGAATATATTGGTAGTCCCCGATATTATCATTACCTGTAATGCCGTAACTCGCCCTCAATTTTCCATAGCTAATTGGTTTAATTTTTTTAATATAAGACTCTTCCGAAAATATCCATCCGGCTCCTGCAGAGCCAAAATTACCAAACTGTCTTCCTGGTCCAAAACGACTTGAGCCATCACGCCGGGCATTTAGATTCAGTATATACTTTTTTTGAAGAATGTAGTTTAGCCTTGCAAATCCAGCCACATATTTATAAGGGGTTTTGTTGTATTGCACAGTTACATTTCCTGCCGCCGAGGGAGATCCTAAAAGAGCGTCATTAGCGTAATCTGAACCGTTTATCTGGGAAAGGGTATTAATAGTATGATGCAGGGTGCCGCCCAATAATGTAATAAGTGTTCCACTCAAAAATCTAATTCTGTATTCAAGCTGAGGTTCTGCTATCCATGAAACGAAATTATTATTTCCAAAACCAGCACTTCCCCTAGGGGTGTATATTGGATTTTGTGAAGCTTTTGGAACCTGAACTATTTCATTACTGTTAATCGTGCTGTAACCAACGTTGGATTTAATTTTTAATCCGGGGGTTATTTGGTATGATGCATTTAAACTGGCAATTAAATTTGAATTCTGAATAGAATACTTTCTTTTTAAATAAGCCAGTTTATTATCAATGACGACTCCATCATAGTCCCATCTCAGTTTATTTTCTGTGTTTAAAAGGTCTGGGTGATTTGGAGGTAAGGTGAATGCCGTGAGCGCGTTTTGAGCATTGGCTGAGTTATTTTTATCTGTTGAATAATTTGCTGAAATTTCGATATTGAATTTTTTATCTTGTGTAGCATGGTTTAAATGCAAATTAAATGAGCCACGTATATGGCTAAAGTCACCTGGCAAAATATAGGATTCCTTGTGAAAGCCTGCCCCAATCAGAAACTGAGTAGAGAGTGATCCTCCCGTTAATTTTGCATTGGCATCAAATGTACTGGCAGTGTTCCCTAAAAAGTAATCCTCCCAATTAGTATAAGCTGTACTGTCAAAAACTTTGATATCAGGAGCGTATCCCCGTGTACCGGGAGTAATGTTAGCAATAATTCCATCATTTTTAAATGCCTCATTTCGCATAGCAAGGTATTGTTCAGTTGTCAACATTTGCATGGTTCGAGTAGCCGAACTCCAGCCTTTATATACATTTCCTGAAAAGTTGGTTTTACCTGCTTTACCCTTTTTGGTTGTGATTAAAATGACACCATTTGAGCCACGCGAACCATAAATCGAAGTGGCATCAGCATCTCGTAAAACTTCGATACTTTCAATATCTGCGGGATTAATACTGTTGAATGCACTTATACCACCATGTGGATTTCCGTATATGGCATTGCCCCCTGGCGAAGCCAATGAATTAAATTGATTAATATTATCATTTTGTGGTGCAAAGGGAACGCCATCTATGATAAATAAAGGGTTGTCTCTTGGTGAAATATTATTAAGCATAGGATTGGGATTAAGGGTGTTTTGCCCCCTGATTTGTATGGACACAGAAGATCCCGGCACTCCACTTGTCTGAGTTACCAATAATCCTGGCACCCTGTCCTGTAAAGCGCTGAGAGGATTTGCTACCGGCTGGGTAGAAATTATGCCTGAACTAACTTTAGTTACACTTCCAACATTATAACGTTTTGTTGTTGTTCCATATCCAATGATAATAGTCTCGTCCAGGTTGTTCACCTTTTGAGCCAAAGTGATGGCTAAATAATTCCCTCCATTGAGGCCAACTTCTCTCGTTTCCACTTCCGCGCCGCTAAATATCAGAATATCAGTTGGTGAAATTCCTTTCAAATTAAATTCCCCGTTCCCGTCTGTAGCGGTTGCAATATCCTTTCCTTTCACTCTTACCGTTATGCCTGCCAGGGGCGTGCCCTCTTTGTTGGTTACACGACCTTTAACGTCATGTAAAACCGGTTGATCTTTTGTTTGCTCCTTTTTGCGGACAATGACCAACCGGTCTTCGATTACGTAGGATAAGGGTTGCCCTTCAAAACATTGGATCAGGGCCGTTTCGAGCCGCACTTGTTTTACGTCCATAGTTACTAACCCGGCTTTTTCGATTTGTTCTTTTACATACACAAACCGGTAATCCGTTTGTTTTTCAATAGCATTCAGGGCTTCCTGCATGGAAACATTCTTAACCGAAAGCGTAATATCTTGGGAATGCAGCGTTGCTGTAAACAGCATGCAAAAAGTAGTAAGCAATAGTGCTATTAATTTCATACGCGATAAGGTTTTACGAATGAATGGCAATAGCGGGCAAAATAATTTGCCATAAGCTGTTAGTTGCATAGCTTTGATTTGTTCGGGTTAAGCAATTAGAGATCCTTCAAAATTTTTAAACGGGTTGATCCGGACACCGGCCAGCAGTGTTCCACCACTACTGGCCAATTTTTTTCTCGGGTCAACCTCCGGTGGTTATTTCACGGGATAAAATATCATAGTGTTCAGTTATTTTTCTTTTTGTGATGTATGGCTTACGATAATTTTACTATCACTTATCTTAAATTGTACATGACCGGTGAGTTGCAGGTAATGCAATAATTTTGATACCGGAACATTCCTCGAAATTGTAGCATTAAAATGGCCGTTGATTCCACCATCATATACTACCGGCACATTGTACCATCTTTCTACCTGCCGCATGATCATCTTAATATCAGTATCCTTAAATTTGAATAATCCTTCTTTCCAGGCTACTACTTCATCGGTGCTTACGTTATTTGAAACGGTTAATGTTCCATCGGGTGTTAAAATGCCCTGCTGTTCCGGCTTTAGCACTTTCGCCTGGTTTCCTTTAGCACCATGCATCCTGACACTGCCTTCTAATAAAGTGGTTTTTATTGATCCTTCGTTTTTATAAGCATTAATATTAAAGTGCGTGCCCAATACTTCAATTTGCGCATTGCCGGTTTTAACAACGAAGGAGCGCTTTTCATTCGTTTTGAGAGCAACGGAGGAGGCAACTTCAAAATATCCCTCCCCCGTAAGTTCCACTACCCGTTGCTTTCCCGTAAATACAACGGGGTACTTTAAGGATGAAGCAGCATTGAGCCACACCGTAGTACCATCTGACAGTACTATTTTAAAAGTGCCGCCATTGGGTATAGTCAGCGTATTGTATTTAGCCGGGATTTCTGTTGTTGTACTGGATGCATATACCAGTTCGCCATCGGCTGATTTATTAATGGTAACCCCAAACTCATTTTTGATCGCGCCGGTGGTGGCGCCCTCCATATCTACAACAGCGCCATCCGAGAGCGTTAGTGTGGCTTTGTTCCCTCCCGGTTCTATGTCCTGCTCTGTAACGGCAATTGCTGGCGCGCTTGAATTATTGGATGGTTGAGATGAAAAATAGTAGGCCGCAATTGATACTGCCAGCACTACAGACGCAGCAACGGCGTATGTCCATAATTTACCGGAGTTTTTTACCTTTTCCGGCGGCAAGCCTAATCTTTGCCGCAGATCCTGGTACGCTGCACCGGGATTTAATTTTTTCATTTTGGAAAGAACAGCCTCAATATTCTTTTCATCTGTAAGCTCTCCAAACAGCCTGTTATTATCATCACTTGCTGCAACCCAGTCGTCTAACTCATCATGTTCTTTTTCGGTGAGCGATTGTTGTATGTATCCCGCAATAAGGTAGGCTACACGATAAGGATCGCCCCGCGGAAATGATTCATCACCAGAATAATTATAGCCGTTTTGCTTCATCCTTCTAATATTTTATTTTTTGGGGTCGGTTGGAAATTCACATTAACATTTCGCATGAAAAGGTTTTTCATACGCTGTTTCATGGTATTAAGTTAACCAATGTACCCGACAATACTAATCCCGAATTCCTTTTCGTAATAAAGAGGTGATACAGGAGATAAACGTCTAAGAAAAGCTGCACTTTATTTTATAAGCCAGCATAAAAGTAGCAGATAGGGAAATATAATTTTTCTGCGGAGGGTATCCAAGCCCAATAGTTTTTGAGTGCGTACAGTGCTTTGCGCCACTTTTAATTGTTCTGCAATTTCGGGGATAGATTTACCTTCTATATAAAGCAACTGAAATATTTTCCTGCATTTGGGTGGAAGAATATTTAATGTTTGGTGCAGGTAACGGGCTACTTCTGTTCTTACAATTATATCAAAAGCATTTTCTTCAACCGCATCCTTGCGCCACTCCTGGCTATTTTGATGGAGCCGGATAATACGGTTTTCTTTTTGATGCCAGCTTGCTGCATCGTGCCGTACAATGGTATACAGGTAGGCTCTGATGGAGCCTGCATTGGTAAACTGGCTGCGTTGCCGCCAGGTTTTCACAAAAGCATCAGAAACAACCTCCTGCGCCGACGCCTCATTATGGGTGTAGTATGCTGCATAAATGCAAAGAGCGGAATAAAATTCATTAAAAAAGAAGGCAAGCGCCTTTTCATCGCCATTTTGAAAGGCGATGGCATACTCATTCCTTGTTGTTCTGTTTTTGTCTGCTTCCATCCCGTAGCAGCAACCTAAGAATTGACGTTAACGAGCCCAAGAAAAACATGTTGACTTTTACACATTTTTGGTTGACCTTTACTACATTTACAAAAAACTATTTTATGGAAACAGAGACAATGGAACAACCAGTTAAAAAACATATTGGTCAGAATCTTCAACGAGTTCGTGTTTACTTGGGCGTAAAACAGGATGCCTTAGCTTCTGACTTAAACATGAGCCAACAAACAATTTCAAAAATCGAACAACAAGAAGATATTGAAGACGGCTTGTTGAAACAAATTGCCGATGCATTAGGTGTTTCACCGGAATTAATAAGAAGCTTCGACTTGGAAAGATCTGTTTATAATATCAATCATCATAATTATCGGGAGGCAACAATATCTGAAGGAGCAACTACTTACGCTATTTCACAACAGGTTAATCCAGTTGATAAAATTATTGAGTTATACGAACGGCTATTACAAAGTGAAAGGGAGAAGATAGATATCTTAAAAGAGGGAAAATAATTTTTTTCATTCGTTTAATATTCGCAGGCAATGGAAACAAAAGACTATGCTAATATTGTTCACATGGGCAGAAAGATTGAGAGAGTTCGTCGGCTCCGTGGAATGACGCAAACTGAACTAGGTGAGGCATTGCATATATCCAAACAGGCTGTATCAAAAATGGAACAAACCGAACAAATTGATGATCAGAGATTGGACGGTATAGCAGCAGCATTGGGTGTGACATTGGATGGGTTGAAAAGATTCAATGAAGAAACCGTTTTATATAATACTATTAACTTCTATGAAAACTGCGGTGTTAAAACAAGTGCTGTAAGTAATAATCACACGTTTAATAATTTCCCAATTGAACAAGCAATAGAAATGTTCGAAAAGCTTTTGCAGAAAGAAAGAGAGAAGTACGAGGAGGTGAAGAAAACAAAGAAATAGAAGGGACGTCAATTTATCTGTATAGGAAGCCCTACTAATTTCTTTCCATTCCTTGCAAATTATAATGAGAAAGAGTAATAAAAAAAGTAAAATTGATCATTTTGTAATTTCTCAGGTTAAAAAATTGAGAGACAGGGATGGCCTGACCCAGGAAGATATAGCTATTCATCTAAATTTATCAACTGGATTTATTGGGCATATTGAAAGTCCGAATTTTAGAGCAAAATTACAATGCCCAGCACATAAATGAATTAGCTAAATTGTTTAAATGTTCTCCTAAAGATTTTATGCCGGATAAACCATTATAACATTACCGATCGAAATTATAAGTCCCGGACAAGAATGCCCGGGGCTTTGAACTTAGCTCACAATATTATAACAGGAAAGAAAACTGTTGAAGAAGCCTGCACAGCTTACGGCGATATTGTAAAAGAGAAGATGAATGGTGGAAACCCGGAATATATGCAAAAACTTACTTTCTCATCACAGGAAAACGCCGCTGATCCTGACAAAATATAGCAGGGCTGACCAAAGAGGATGTAATAAAGGGTATGAAAAAATAAGAGAAAAATAAGATGACCAATAAATAGGTGTTCGTTTTAAAAATCCTCCAAAATAAGTTGTCGGAAAAACATAAACTTTTCCGGCAATTTTAAATTTCACACGCAGGCAAATTTTGGTGAGAGGAGCGTCATTGCAATACCATGAGGATGAAAACCATGAAAGCGAATATTTTGACGCAATTTAGCATTGAAAGACTGTAATTTTAGACATGCAAAGTGATCAAAATCCAGTCGCTACCTGGACTATGGATTATTTTAACTGCACATATACACTGATAAAACTGTTCCAGAAATTTCCTTCACACTTGATTTTTCAGATCCATCCTATTTTGTCAAATATTTTAAAAAACTGGTAGGATTTACCCCGCAATCCTTTAGACTGACAAATGCCTGATACCATACTATTTTCATTTTTACCATGATTTACAAAACTTATTGCATCAATTTTGCTAAAGTCTTAGTACAGTCATAATACTGTCGCAGCATGAACAGGATAATATGAACGGCCGATACTCCAACAATCCTTTGCAGGTTAGCCGTAGGTTTAATATTTCTTTCTGAAGGATTGCAAAAGTATATAACGCCTGAGACAACCGGCACTGGACGTTTCGAAAAAATCGGGCTCACTAATCCTTCTTTCTGGGCTTATTTCACCGGTACATTTGAAATCATTTGCGGCATCTTATTATTAATTGGATTGCTAACCCGCTTTGCTGCTATCCCGCTGCTAATAATAATGGTAGTAGCCTTTATCTCTACTAAAATACCTATTCTTACAAATAAGGGATTTTGGTCAATGGCCCATGAATACAGGACTGATTTTGTTATGACGATCCTGTTGGTTTACCTTCTTATTTACGGCGGCGGCAATTACTCAATAGATAAAAAGATTGCACATCTTCAAAATAAACGATATGAAACAGGAAGCAAATCAGCAAAATGAAAGTTCTTCCACGCACAGGCGAACCTTTGTAAAGAGAGGATTGATCGTAACTTTTTCTGGCATCACCGGGATAAGTTTGCTACCAGGTTGTAGAGACCAAGAGGAAGAAGAAGGTGAAGGGCAGGAAGTTTCACCACCTGAAGATTTAATGCAGGAACACGGCTTATTGAATAGGATATTGCTTATTTATGATACCTGCAAAGTGCATCTTGCCAATAAAGAGTCCTTCCCGAAGGAAACCTTAGCCAATGCCGCTGGCATCATCCGAACATTTGTAGAGGATTATCACGAAAAACAGGAAGAAAATTATTTGTTTCCCCGCTTTCAAAAGGCCAACCAGTTAACCGGTTTGGTGCAGGTGCTTTTGCAACAGCACCAGGCAGGCAGAAGATTAACTGATCAGATCATACAACTTACCAAATCAACCACCGCCAGTGAAACCGAAAATCAAGAATTGGCGCAATGCCTTACCAGTTTTAATGCCATGTACCGTCCTCATGAAGCAAGAGAGGACATGGTTCTGTTTCCGGCATTCAGAAAAATCGTTTCAAAACATGAGTATGATAGCCTGGGTGAAGAATTTGAAAAAAATGAACACAGGCTCTTTGGCGAAAATGGCTTTGAAACAATGGTGGAAAAAGTAGCTGCCATAGAAAAGTCTTTAAACATTTACGAGCTGGCTCAATTTACCCCACAGGCGTAGTTTATTTTGATCATGAAATATTTAATCTTTAAAAGAGAAATTATGAAAAATGAAAACACAAGCAATCCGCTGGAGCATACATCTAATGTGAAGAAAGAATTTGACACACTTATAGATCATTTGCGCAGGGATGTTGAGAAAATGGATGATCCATCGGGTAAGGCGCTTTTTGAAGTCTGCGCAGAAGTGATTACCGGGCTTAAGAAAGCATTTACAGATTACGAACAAAAAAATGAACCTGCCTGGAAAAACTAAACAAGGTGAAAACGGAAGGGAGTTCACTGGCGGAAATAGCAAAATTATTTCTAAAATTAGGTACGATTGGCTTTGGTGGCCCCGCTGTGCATATTGCTATGATGGAAGAAGAAGTGGTAAGGAAAAAGGGTTGGATGACCGAAGATCATTTTTTAGATTTAGTAGGCGCAACCAATTTAATACCCGGCCCCAATTCTACTGAAATGACCATGCACATTGGCCATGAAAGAGCAGGATGGAAAGGTTTGATTGTTGCCGGTTGCTGTTTTATCATACCCGCGGTATTAATTACAGCAGCCTTTGCATGGGCTTACCAAAGCTATGGTCAACTGCCCCAGGTAAAACCCTTTCTGTATGGTATTCAGCCAGCCATCATAGCTGTAATAGTTTCCCTCATGATCAGGTTGGGCCGAAAAGCTTTAAAAAGTATAGAATTAGGCGTCATTGGATTATTGGCGGCAGTTGCGGTACTGGCAGGATTCAATGAAATATATGCGCTCTTTGGCGGTGGATTGGCAGGCATCTTACTACATCTTTTTAAGTCGCCCGGGAAATCTGTTAATGGTGTCTTTCCTTTTGTTCTATTGCAAATTTCGAATGCACCTGTTCATTCAACAGACTTCAGATTATTTTGGATTTTTCTAAAGATAGGTTCCCTTCTTTATGGCAGTGGTTATGTACTCTTTGCGTTTTTGGATGCTGAGTTCGTTGCTAAAGGAATACTTAGCAAGCAACAATTGATAGATGCTATTGCAGTTGGTCAGTTTACACCAGGTCCGGTTTTTTCGTCAGCTACTTTCATTGGTTGGCAAATCAACGGAATAAACGGTGCTATTGCAGCAACTGCAGGTATTTTTGCCCCCTCTTTTTTATTGGTTGCTTTTCTCAATCCATTAATACCTAAACTAAGGAAGTCCGCATTGATGTCAGCATTCCTGGATACCATCAACATCGTCTCCATAGCTATTATTTTATCAGTAATCATTGAAATGGGCAGAGCAACTCTGTTGGACTGGAGAACAATTTTGATAGCAATGATCAGTTTTTTTATTACCAGTTATTTCAAAAAGATGAATACTGCTTTCATTGTTTCAGGCGGTGCATTGCTTGGATATTTGCTAACACTGCTTTAAATAACCTATTTATAGATTTGTCAGTCGCATGTTGCAGTAAATAAAGCAACCGCAGATTCGCAATAGTAGTATAAACTCACGGCATAAGGCAAGCTGCCTTTACTGTTCTTAAAATGCTGCCTTTTTTTTAACTTCTAACCTTTCCTTTTTAGAACATGCGCTATTGAGTGTTTTAAGCATCATGAAGTTATTGCATCAATTATTTCACAAAGTTCGGTCCTTGCCTGGGATATGCTGGCAAGGAACTACGCCATAAACACTGATCCTTTCGCACAAGGCCTTCATTTATTGCGTTCCTCTTTGCGCAAATCCGGCGCGGGCCGGTAGTGCTTTCCTAATTTATTTCAATCACTTTAAAACAATGAATTATGGAAAGTACAAACACTCAATTAGCATGGACACAGGTAGCCGAAGTAGAACTTGTTTATAAAACAAAGGTGAAGCTGTCTGAACGCCCTAAAGTGCAAAGTTCATCTGACATGTATGAACTCTTTTTGCAATTATGGAACAAGGAACTGATAGAATTGCAGGAAGAATTTAAGGTGTTGCTTCTTAACAGAAGTAATAAGGTATTGGGAATCTACCCCGTTTCCAGCGGCGGAATAACCGGCACTGTCGCTGATCCCCGTCTCATTCTGATAGCTGCTTTGAAGGCGGGTGCCTGTGCCCTTGTTCTAAGCCATAATCATCCGTCAGGCAGTATAAAGCCAAGCAGGGCGGATGTAGAACTGACTTATAAAATTAAAGAAGCGGCGAGGTATCTTGAAATTCATTTGATTGATCATATCATCGTCAGCGTAGAAAACTATTACTCCTTTGCTGACGAAGGGCTGCTGTAAAGCACCCTTTTTTTATGCAACTATAAAAGGGCATACCTGGTGCGACTACTCAGTACGTTCATAAAATGTGAGCAAGTTGCGGTGATGGTCCAATGCCGGAAACTCCCTTGTTCCCCAGGGTTGAGTTTCAACAACCGTATCAGGATTATAAATGACACCTTGCTTTTTATATTCTTCAAACAACTCATTGATACCTTGTACTTCAATACGGCAACTGGCGGTACCGGCTAAGAAACTTTCAGCACCGCTGCAAATAGGCTCTGCAGCCAAAGCCGCTCCCTTGGTTTTCCAGGTTTCATCTCCTGACTTCCATAAATGTATTTCGACTTCATCACGAACAGCTATGACGAAGCCATCATCATGATGACGAATTGTAAAGCCCAGCTTAGTTGTATAGAATTCCATTGATTGTTTTATATCCTGAACAGGAAGGGCAGGAATGGTCTTTATCATTTTCATATTATGTACAACATGATTTATTCAACTGTATTGGTGGACAAGCCACATTTCCATAACTGCAAAATACACAGCAATCTCCCTGCTTTGGTTTTAGGATAGTTTCACAATTTGTACACTTATAAAAATATTGACAAGCATCTACAGGCATTGTTTCTTCTTTCTGAAAACCGCAATGTGGGCAGGTGATTGTTGATTGGAGTATTACAGTCGTTTCCATAATCTATTGTTTTTCGAAGCAGGATTTGCCGTTTTTACAAACTGCACTATAAGCATTTATTGAGCCGGGGGTTTTACAAGGACATAACTTTTTACTTTGTAACCTGTTTTATTAATTGCAGTTTCAATAGCAGATTCATTAACTTTTGATCTATCAAAATCTACTAAGCTGCTCCGTGTGGCATAAGAAGTTTTGTAACTTACTACACCTGTTACTTTTGACAACTCATTATTTACATGCTCTTCGCAAGCCTCACAGGTCATGCCTTGTATGGTGAATTTTGCCTGTTGTTTGTTATCAACGGCTACAACTGTTGCTGCCTGCACTTTTGGTTTTGGATAAAACACTTTTGCATACAATGGGAAAGTCATCATTAGAATAGCAAAAACAGTTACTATCACCAAAAAGGTTTTGGATTGAAGGAATGAAACCTTCTTTGTTGTTTCGCAATTACAATCCACATCATTTGTTTTAGCTGGTTTTAATTTAAGATACCAGGCAAATGCTAATACAGCAATTGATAATCCTATTAAATAAGGTCTTGCTGGTTCAAGCCAGGAAAAATTAGCGGCTACACTGCTGCTCCCGGCTAATAATGCAATAACCGGTGTTATACAACAAAGCGAAGCTGCTATAGCAGATAGAACACCTGCACCTGTAAATGTGTCAAGTGATTTTATCCTTGTCATACCGTTTGACTCTTTAAATTTTGCTGATTGATATATTTGAAAAATGGCTTCAGAACCTTCAGGTGTTCTTCTTTAAGCGAGTAATAAATAGTCTGACCTTCCCGTCTTGATTCAATAATATTTCCATCTTTTAATTTGCGCAAATGCTGAGATACAGCCGGAATAGACATACCTAAAATATCGCTGATATCACAAGGACAAAGCTCAGTTTCTTCTTCCAACAGATATAGTATTTTCAGACGAACTTCGTTGCCTGCCAGTTCAAGGACTTTGCTCAATTGGGAAAATGAAAGCGCATTTGCCTTTAGCTTGTTTTTGCATTCGCTGATCTGTGCCTGATCAGCAAATACCCTGATACATTTTGTTGGTTCCATAAAGCAATTATGAAACAAAGAAAAGCTTTTTTTCGCATTTAAGCAAATGCTTAAATACATGACTCTATTCAGTTTTACCATGCAGAAATATGGCTCCCAAGAGATTATGGCATAACTTTCTGATAATTAAAATGAATAATCCTACGGTATTAATCTCTGGTGCAGGGCCGTCAGGCTTAATGATGGCAGCCCAACTGGCAATGTTCCAGGTGCCGTTTCGCATTATTGATAAAAATGAAGATCACACTACACAGTCAAGAGCATTAGTCATACATGCACGTTCATTGGAGATATTTGATCAAATGGGAATAGCCAATGAAGCGATTAAACAGGGAGAAAAAGCAAGGGCGGTTAATTTAATTGCAAATGGAAAAAGAAAATTGCGGTTTAATCTTGAAGGCGTAGGTTGCATGGTGGATAGTTGCCGTGAGTGCAAATACTGCAAAGATGGATTAGAACAATATTGTGCAAAGGAAAATATCCAAACCTATATCGGAGCAAATAAACATTTGGGCAAACAAACTTTCGGCGGTTATTCGGAACGGATCATTGCAGATGAAGATTTTGTTTTGCATGTACCCGAAAACTTGGATATACCACGGAACCCAGGTAATTCCTAAAGCCATATTTGAGGGAACCGAAGGTGTCAGAACATTTATCAATAACATCCCCACACAAACAGAAATAATCAGCTTTGAACTGCAGCAATTTATTTGCGATGGGAAAATGGTTGTTGTTTTAGGCCTGGAACACCAAAAGGCAAAAAGATCGGGAAAGGAACTCAAAGCTAAGTGAGGTGGAGGATGATGAAAATCAAGCCCGTGAATCACGGGCCTGATTTAGCATTTATTATGCCTGAAGACTAAACCAAAATAAAGGTATACTTTTAAACAAAGAGCCTGGTAAAAACAGGGGCAATTTTTGAGGCTTCCTCTCTTTTATCAAAGTCTAATCTTTATGCCGCCATTTACTACAAAGCCATCCACAGGTGCATATATATCCTTGAAAATGGGATTGTTTATACTCCCGGTATAAATAGAATCAAATCTCGTTTGTCTTGTATCGAAAATATTCTCGAAGTTGATAAACACGGAAAACTTTTCCCAAAGCTTTTCAGCCATTAGCCCGCTTATCCAATAGGATTTGCCCACTGTACCGTCACCTAATTTCTGCGGGCTGAAATAATAGGCTTCCAAACCGATCTTTAATTTGTCCTCGATTTCATACATCAGCACATTGTTCAGCCTGTGTCTTGCCGTTAGCGGAAACCAGCTTTTATTGCCACTGAAATGAGTGTTCACATCTGCATACGTATAGCCAATGAATAATTTAAAATCACTATAACTAAAACGTAGATTTGTCTCCATTCCTTTTGTATCTATAAATCCCGGCGTATTCACAAACTCAAAGTTGCCACCGGTTGCAGGTCTTAAAACCAAGGGCTTGCTAAGGCGTGTATAAAAGAAAAGCTGGTTTATGGCGATACCTACTTCGCCAACCCTTGTACGGTAATTAAAATCAAGATTACCACCAACAGACTTTTCGTTATTGGCGATCTGCTGATTGATTGGTAAAATATTCTGGAATTGAATTTTCTCTGCATCTTCATTGAATACCGTAGGTGTTTTATAACCTAAACCACCGCCCAGCCTGATAGTGAGTTTTTGCGAAGCCTTTAGCATAGCAGATATGCGTGGCAATAGTGCAAAGCCATATTGTTTCACATAGTCTCCCCTCAAACCGGTTTCCAATGAAAAATCAGGTACTGGTGTCCAGGTGTTCTGTACAAAGACACCATAGGTGGTATAAGAGTAATTTCTAAGTGCAGTTGGATTGTGTTTCTTTTCCTTAAAATCATCCGTGAGGAAATTAACACCTGCTATCCAGAAAGCTTTTTCTCTTTTATGCGTAAAGTTCAGTTCTGAATACGAGGATTGCTGTGTTCCTTCAAATGTGTAAGTTGGCACCGTAATAAGCCTGTTGAAATTGGAGAAGCTGCTTTTAAAATTCAGGTTGCTGCTCTCACTTAATTTGTGTTGCACATCCACCTGTGTAGTAAACCGGTCAGTCTTGTTTTGTTCAAAATAACCGGATGTGCCGTTCTTAATATAGTCCATGCTACCTCCTGTTCTCTTCTCTTTAATATAACTGAATCCTACATTAGCATTAGTTTTCACTCCATAGATAAACAATCTTGGGTTAATCGTATATCGTTCGAACTCTGGTATAGCAGTCAGTCCAATATCCGCAGGGTCATAAGCGCTGCCCGTATTACGGGAACCAAAAACCGTTAAACCTACGCTTTTAAATTTCTGACTATAGAACCCACTTAGATCTAAACCCTTTGCAGATGTGGCATTGGCCAAAAAGCTGATTTCCCTTTTTGCTGTTGGCGTTTTTGATACCAGGTTTACAAGTCCTGCGATTGCACCACCACCGTACAAGGTGGATGAAGACCCTTTAATTACCTCTACTTGTTTTAAATCCAGGGGCGCTATCTGCATAAGGCTTAATCCGCCGGAAAATCCTGCGTATAGCGGAAAGCCATCTTTTAGTATTTGTGTGTACCGTCCGTCCAATCCCTGTATCCGGATAGATGAGTTATAAGAAGTAGCAGAGGTTTGCTGTGTTTGAATACCGGTGCTTTCATTTAACAACATTCGTATATCACCCGGCTTCATGTTACCTTTCTCTGTTAACTCTTCTCCTGAAATAGTTTCAACTCTTGTCGGGATATCGCTTATCGAACGACTTGTTCTTGTTGCAGAAACAATGATTTCTTCTTCATGCTCGTCTCCTTCTTCTAACAGAACTTCCGCAACTGCATTGTCCGTTTGTGGCACCGGCACAGTTACTTCCATGTCTTCCATATCTGTATAAGATACTTTGATAACATATGTACCTGTTGGAATATTTGTAAAAGTTATAATACCTGTGGTGTCTGCAGCAGCCGCTTTATTTAGCGAGGTTATAGTTGCAGTTGCGCCGGCAAGAGGCGTTTTATCACTGCTGTTCTTCACAGATAATTTTATGGTATGCTGCGAATAAGTATTGATAGCGCAGAAAGCCGCTAAAAATACAAAGAGTATTTTTTTCATTGATTGTAAAGAATAAAGTAAATAATTAATTCAGTCTGTTCTGATTTATCAGATGCTGCGGGGTGGCTGGAACAGGCTGGAGTAATATTCTGAAGTGAAAGAGAAATAAAAACTACTATAGCTGACCTGGATATAAAATCCACTTGGTTCAATCAATGGGTCATTATTTGTTACGGTAAATCCATTTGCTACCGAGCAAATAGAGAACGGTGAACAACCTTTGCAATTATTGTGTTCCCCAGGCTCTGCCGACCCGGCCGTATGCTCTTCCTGTTCGCAATTATCAAAAACGAAGCAGGGAAAAACTGCACAGAAAAGGATATAAAAGGAGAATATAAAGGCAATTATTTTCACAGGTGGCAAAACTAACTTAATTTTTGATAGGCTTTGCTTATTATATCAGCAGCCTGCTGCCATTAAAATAAGCAGCACATAACTTCCCCGGGAATACCGCCTTTTGTTTTACCTACGTACCAAAAATTAATTCATTGTGATAATAATTTTGTCTCGCTAACAGACGCTTTTTGCAACTTCATTACTAATTTTATCTTCTTTTTTATATAAAATTGAATCGTAACACGCTATTTTTGCAACAATGAAATTTTTATTCTCCTTTTTAGGTTTTTTTATGATCTACTTGTCATGCCTCCCATGCAGCGACAGTAAGGAGTGTAATGTAAGAGCTGAAGTAAAAATTTCAACTTCTAATAATCATCAGCAACACAATCATACTAAGGAAGCCTGTACTCCTTTTTGTACATGCTCTTGTTGCGCCGTTTCAGCATTTTATTCTCCATCATCTAAAATACAGGTTACAAAAGTTATTTTTCAATCAGAAAGGTATCTCATCTATAACATAGCTTTCAATACTGAAACATATTATTCTATCTGGCAGCCTCCTAAGTTAGCTGTATAATATCTAATCTTCAGTGCATTTGTCTATGCACTTTCTACATTTAATTTGTCACCTTTTCAACGAATTGAGGTTATGGCTAAATCGAAGTCATCAACCCGTAAAAAACCTGTTTACAGCAAAATAAAAGATCCTGTAAAACCAAAGTGGATGCGGGTTACAAAATTAATAACAATGATACTGCTTGGTATTATTATGTTGATGGCCATTGCTGGCATCATGATCAGGTACTATCGTCTTGTATCAACTCATAAATAAAATTATGCTCAATACAATCATTCGTTTCAGTATAAAAAATAAGCTGATTATCGGATTAATGACGCTGGCCCTTATCATCTGGGGGGTATGGAGCGCATCCAAACTTCCGCTTGATGCCGTGCCGGACATTACCAATAACCAGGTACAGATTATTACACTTACCCCAACTTTGGCCGCGCAGGAAACAGAACAATTGGTTACCTATCCTATTGAACAAAGCCTTGCCAACCTTCCCGACCTCGAAGAAATGCGTTCCATATCAAGGTTTGGTTTATCGGTTATCACCGTGGTTTTTCATGATGACATTAACATTTATTTTGCCCGTCAGTTAATTAATGAAAAACTGAAAGAAGCTGAAGAAAAAATTCCAAAGGGAATTGGCACACCGGAGTTAGCACCTGTTAGCACCGGCCTGGGTGAAATTTACCAATATGTTATTCATCCCAAAAAAGGTTCGGAAGATAAATACTCGGCCATGGATTTGCGTACCATGCAGGACTGGATTGTAGCACGGCAATTATATGGCACGGCAGGTGTAGCGGAAGTAAACAGTTTTGGCGGTTTGCTGAAACAGTACGAAGTAGCGGTAAACCCTAACCGCCTGAAGGCTATGAATACAACCATTGCCGAAATATTCTCCGCCCTGGAAAAGAATAATGAAAATACCGGCGGTGCTTACATTGATAAAAAACCAAACGCCTATTTTATCCGTGGTATCGGTTTAATTGGTTCAATGGATGATATAAAAAATATTGTTGTTAAAAAAGTAAATAATATTCCTGTTCTGGTAAAGGATGTGGCAGAAGTACAATTGGGTAATGCTGTTCGTTATGGGTCTGTTACCTACAATGGTGAAAAAGAAGTAGTAGGCGGTATTGTAATGATGCTTAAGGGGGCAAATAGTGCGGCCGTAGTGGAAAGGGTTAAGGCCAAAATGGAAATCATTAAAAAAGCAATGCCGGATGATGTGGAGATAGAAGCTTATGTGGATAGGACAAGTTTGGTAAACCGCGCCGTAAATACCGTGAAAACAAATTTAATTGAAGGGGCGTTGATTGTATTGCTGGTGCTGGTATTATTCCTGGGCAATCTTCGGGCGGGTTTGATTGTAGCTTCTGCCATTCCGCTTTCCATGCTGTTTGCATTGGGTATGATGAATATATTTGGTGTTAGCGCCAACCTCATGAGTTTGGGAGCCATAGATTTTGGTTTGATTGTAGATGGTGCGGTTATCATTGTAGAAGCAACACTGCATTTTTTAGTGGCTAAAAAAATAACGGGCAAGCTATCCCAGCAGCAAATGGATGAAGCCGTGGAAGGGAGTGCGAAAAAAATGATGAGTTCGGCGGCCTTCGGGCAAATTATTATTTTAATCGTTTACCTACCCATTCTTTCTTTACAGGGCATTGAGGGCAAAATGTTCCGGCCAATGGCACAGACCGTAAGCTTTGCTATTCTGGGAGCATTGATACTTTCTCTTACCTACATACCTATGGCATCGGCCCTGTTCCTGTCTAAAAATATATCGCACAGGAAAACGATTGCCGACAAGCTGATGAATTTCTTTCAACGCGGATATTCACCGCTAATACGTTGGGCCATCAAAATGAAATACACCGTGGTGAGTGGCGCTGTAGCATTACTGGCAATTGCATTGGTCATCTTTGGCAGGATGGGGGGCGAATTTATCCCTCAATTGCAGGAAGGTGACTATGCATTCCACTGCATACTACCGCAGGGTACCTCACTTACCCAAAGTGTGGAAACTTCCATGCAGGCCAGCCGCATCATCAAATCATTTCCCGAAGTGGAAATGGTGGTAGGTAAAACAGGAAGCGCCGAAGTACCCACTGACCCTATGCCACCGGAAGCTTCAGATCTTATCATTACGCTGAAACCAAAAAGCGAATGGACAACTACCAACGATTATAATGAATTGGCCGCAATGATGATGAAAAAATTGGAAATCATTCCCGGTGTTTTCTTTGAAGCGTCGCAACCCATTCAAATGCGGTTTAATGAATTAATGACAGGTGTAAGGCAGGATGTAGCTATTAAAATATTTGGAGAAAACATTGATACGCTGGCTGTACTTGCACCCAAAGTGGCCGCAATAGTGCAATCGGTAAAAGGAACAACAGATCCACAGGTGGAAAGAACCACCGGCCTGCCGCAGATAACTATTCAATACGACAGGGCGAAGATTGCCGGTTATGGTTTGAATATTGAAGACATTAATCACACGATCAGTACAGCGTTTGCGGGTGAGGCGGCCGGAGTGGTTTTTGAAAACGAAAGAAAATTTGATTTGGTAGTGAGGTTGGATAGTGCCAGTCGTACTTCTATTGATGATGTAAGCAATTTATATGTAGCAACCCCCGATGGCAGTCAAATTCCATTATCACAGGTGGCAACGGTTTCCTTTAAAGAGGGTCCGGCACAGATAAGTCGTGAAGACGGCAAGCGAAGAATAGTAGTTGGGTTTAATGTAAAAGACCGTGATGTGGCCAGTGTGGTAGCAGAGATACAGGAAAAACTGAACGCTGCTAAAATGTTGCCCACCGCCTATTATTATACTTATGGCGGCACATTTGAAAACCTGCAGGAAGCATCGGCAAGGTTACGAATCGCGGTGCCTGTGGCCCTTGCTTTGATTTTCCTGTTGCTCTATTTCGCCTTTGGCTCTATGAAAGAAGCTTTGTTGATTTTTACAGCCATTCCCATGAGTGCTATAGGTGGTGTGTTTGCATTGCTGTTAAGAGGAATGCCTTTTAGTATTTCAGCAGGTGTGGGTTTCATCGCCTTGTTTGGAGTGGCGGTATTAAACGGCATCGTCCTGATAAGCACATTCAATCAATTGGAAAAAGATGGAATAAAGGACATTATACAAAGGGTGCTTGAAGGAACAAAAATTCGTTTGCGACCTGTATTGATGACGGCAACTGTTGCTTCATTAGGGTTCATTCCAATGGCATTGTCCACTGGTGCAGGGGCAGAGGTACAAAAGCCATTAGCTACTGTTGTAATTGGTGGATTGATTACCGCTACATTTCTTACACTGGTAGTGCTGCCACTACTCTATATCATTTTTTCAACAAAAAGAAAAAAGAAAATGCCTGCCCGCCCTGGAGGGAAAATAGTTTTGCCTGCTATTGCAATAATTGCATTGTTAACCTTTTCTGGCAGTGTACAGGCACAACAGCCAAAAAGAATTGATATTAATGAAGCTATAACTTCAGCAAAAAGCAACCTGCAATACGAAATAAATAACCAGCAGATAAATAAAGGGAAAGCACAAATACGAACCGCAACCGCATTGCCCAAAACCGGTGTATTTGCCGAAAATGAAGACATGCGACCAAGTGATAACAAAGGCGTCTTAAAAATTGGCCTGTCACAAAATATTGCATGGCCCGGTTTGTACAGGTCACAAAAAAACCTGTACACACAACAATTGAAATATTACCAGGCGGGTACCGCCGCTATTGACGCCGATATTAAAAGAGATGTGCGAACAGTATATTACCAGCTTTGGTATTTACAGGATAAACAACAATTGTTTCATCGCTTAGACAGTATTTATAAATCCCTGAATGAAGCGGCAATATTAAAAGTGCAAACAGGCGATAGCCCCGGGTTGGACAGCATTGCAGCAAGTGTACGGATGAAAGAATTGCAGGCGCTGTTACAACAAATAAGTAATGATATACAAATTCAGCAACAGTCGTTGATGCAATTACTTAATACAAATGAACAGCTATTGCCTATGCAGGAGCCGTTGGAAAAACTAACAATGCATGGCGCCGCCAATGATAGTATGCATCCGGCGCTGGCTTTGCAAACACAAAATATAAATATTGCCAATGCCGGAATTGCTGTAATAAAAAATGAAAATAAGCCTGAGTTCTCAGGGCGTTTCTTCAGTCAGCGGTTGTATGGAGCTAAAGATCCATTTACCGGCTTTTCGGTAACAGCGGCATTTCCTTTGCTTGGTGGAGACGCTTATCGCAATAAAGTAAAGGTTGCACGGGCAAATATGGCGGTGCAACAAAAGCAATTTGAATATGGCAAACAGGTGTTCGCCACTCAGCAGGCGCAGGTACAAAATGAAGTGGAAAAGAATAACAGCCTTTTATTTTTTTATGAAACAACAGGATTGAAGCAAGCTGAGGAAATCATAAAAGCCGCATCGCTGGCATACCGGTCAGGAGAAATAAGTTTTGCGGAATTGTCTCAATTCTTAACCCAGTCAATAGATATTCAAAAGAATTATTTGGAAGTGTTGAATGCCTACAACCATTCAGTTATTCAATACAATTACTACATCAATCAATAAAAAAGTATTTAAAGATGAAAAAGTATTTAATTATAGTTATAACAGCTTTTGTGATTGCTCCGAGCTTTATTTCTTGCAGTGGCAAAGGCAATGCAGAAGCTGCAAGCGCCGAAGAACTCAAAAAAACAGGGGAAGGAGAGCATGAAGATGAACACGAAAATACCAACACCACCTCACTTAGCGATGCACAGTTAAAAAGCATTGGTATTGAATTGGGTGGTATTGAAGAAAAACAACTAACCGCTTCGCTAAAAGCAAACGGGGTGCTCAAAGTGCCCAATCAAAACAAAGCAAGTGTAAACTCTGTTTATAATGGTGTCATAAAATCATTGCTGGTGCAGCCCGGCAGCAGGGTCTCCAAAGGCCAGGTGATTGCCACCGTTACCAACCCGGAATTTGTACAAGTACAGAGCGATTACCTGAATGTAAGTGCAAAGATTGGTTTGGCAGAACTGGAAGTAAAGCGGCAGAAAGAATTGAATGCGGGCAATGCCGGAGCGTTAAAAAACCTGCAGGCTGCTGAAACGGAACTAAGCACATTGCGGACGGCCAAATCAACTTATGAACAGCAAATCCTGCTAATGGGTATCAATCCTGCTAATCTTTCAAATGGTAAATTGATTTCCGTGCTGTCCATCAAAAGTCCCATAAGCGGTGAGGTAAGCGATGTAAAAGTGGAAATGGGCAGTTACGTAGATTTTAGTACAGCCGTTGCCAGAATAGTGGACAACAGCCAGTTGCATTTGGATTTATTTGTGTACGAAAAAGATATACCAAAGCTAAAAAATAATCAACTTATCCATTTTACGCTCACCAATAATCCGGGCAAAGAATACGATGCACAAATATATTCGCTGGGCTCCTCTTTTGAAGGAGAAAGCAAAGCCGTAACCGTACATGCAAAAGTGCAGGGCGATAAAACAGGACTCATTGACGGTATGACTATTACCGCTGCCATAAGTTTGAACAGGAAAAGCAAACCGGCCGTCCCAACAGATGCCATTGTAACCGTTGCGGGACAGGATTATATTTTTATGGTAACGGATGAACATGCCGAACCTGCCTTGCCGGCAGGCGGGGAAGAACATCATGAAGAAGGAAATCATAAAGAAGAAAAAGGGCTGACCTTTGAAAAAATACCCGTAGTTAAAGGCACAACAGATGTGGGCTATACGGAAATCACTTTGCTGAAAGCAATTCCGAAAGACGCTAAGATTGTAGTGAAAGGGGCGTTTTTTGTATTAGCCAAGATGACCAATGCAGGCGAAGGAGAACATGGTCATTAAAACATTGTACTATGGATAGTTTTTTAAAAATATATCTGCCCCTTTATTTAGTTGTCTATATAACAGCTATTTTCATCTGGCCAAGCTACAGAACCTTTAAACAAACGGGCATTAACCCTATCACTTTTGGCAAGAGTGACAATGCGCATGATTATATAGGATTTATCATGAAAATTCTCATTGCCCTGTTATTCATTACGGTTATATGTTTTTCTGTTTTGGGTGAACATTACAAATACCTGTTGCCAATTTGGTATCTTGAAAAATATGGAAACCAATTATCAGGTTTGATTTTAATTCATATTGCATTAGTTTGGATTTTTCTTGCTCAAAGGAAAATGAATAATAGCTGGCGAATTGGTATTGATAAAAAAAACAAAACGGATTTAGTCACGGATGGTGTTTTTAGAATCAGTCGCAACCCAATCTTCTTTGGCATGATGATCAGCGTGATGGGCCTGTTTCTTATTTTACCAAATATGATGACATTCTTTTTGTTTTTTACTACCTGCATAATTATTCAGATTCAGATAAGGCTTGAAGAAGAATTTTTAGAAAAGCAGCATGGCCAAACTTATTTAGAGTATAAAAGAACAGTAAGACGGCTTATATGACATCCATTATAATTGGAAGCTTTTTAATCAGCCTGCTTCATGCAGTAATTCCCAGTCACTGGCTTCCTGTGCTTACAATTGGAAAGAAAGAACAATGGAGTTTGAAGGAAACTGAGCGGGTAACTTTTATCGCTGGTCTTGCCCATGTTCTCAGCACCATTATAATTGGCGTATTGCTTGGTGTGATCGGAATTGGGTTGAATGAACAAATTGATCACTTTACTCACCTTATTGCACCTTCCATTTTAATATTGATCGGGCTATATTTTGTAAGACAGCATTATGTCCACCACCATTTTCATCTGCAAAAACAGAAACTATCCGGTAAACCCAAAAGCAAGATCATTGGTGCCTTGATCATTGCCATGTTTCTTTCGCCCTGCCTTGAGATTGAGGCGTACTTTTTATTGGCCGGGGCAAAAGGATGGTGGTTATTAGTATCTATTGCCTTAATGTATGCTGTTGTCTCCATTTCGGGAATGCTTTTATGGATACGATTTGCCTATAAAGGCCTGCTGAAAATTAACTGGCATAAATGGGAGCATAATGCAGGTTTAATATCGGGGGGTGTTTTAATAGTAACAGGTATCTTGTCATTTTTTATCTATTAGTATAACATGGAAAAAATACAAATTAACTTGAATCTCTTATTGCCGGAAATCCCGGATGAACGGGATGCATGTGTGCAACGGATTATTTCTTTATTAAGAGGAAAAGAAGGCGTTGAGAAGGTACATCTGATTAATGAAGAAAAGAAAGATGAAGCCCAACTTTGTTTTCACTATGATCCGGCTATTATTTCGCTTGACAGGGTGCAACAGTTGGCGAAAAGTGCCGGTGCAAAAATGACAGAACGTTACGGTCATCTTTTGATCCAGGCAAGTGGCGTAAGACAACCACGTCATGCACGAATTTTAGAGGCGAAACTAAAAGGCATTAAAGGTGTACTAATGGCTGCTGTTGCAGGAACAGGTGCAATACAAATAGAGTTTGACCAAAAAGAAATAAAACAAGAAACAGTATTAAAAGAAATTACTAATTCCGGGCTGACTATTCAAAACCTTGAAGATTTTCATGTTCATGAAAAGGAGCATGATCATGAAAGGCATGAACATGAACAACGTCATGGAGGTATATTCGGTGAGAAAACAGAATTGATCTCCAGTATAATTTGCGGCACTTTATTAGGCATTGGTTTTGGACTTTCGTTTATGGATTCAATTCCGGCAGCCGTTCCTCTATCTTTTTATATTGGAGCTTATTTTTTTGGTGGATTTTTTACAGCAAAGGAAGCAATACAAACTATTGTAAAGGGTGGATTTGAAATAGATTTTTTAATGCTGGTTGCGGCCATAGGCGCAGCTATTCTGGGCGAATGGGCAGAAGGTGCATTGTTGCTTTTTTTGTTTAGCCTGGGACATGCATTGGAACATTTCGCTATGGAAAAAGCCCGAAAATCCATTGCTGCACTTGCAGGATTAGCTCCCAAAACAGCTTTGCTAAAAACAGATAATGAATTAAAAGAAGTGACAATAACGGACCTGAAGGAAGCTGATGTGATTGTTGTAAAACCAAATACCAAAATTGGAGCGGATGGTATTGTGATAAATGGAAATGGAAGTGTTAACCAGGCTCCTATTACTGGTGAAAGCATTCCTGTTGATAAGGTTCCTGTTGAAGATGCCGGAATCTCTATTGCCGAAGCAAATAAATTAGATGCTAAATACAGGGTGTTTGCAGGAACAATAAACGGTAATGAATCCCTGGAAATAAAAGTAACCCGGCTGGCGGCAGATTCAACAATATCCCGGATCGTAAAAATGGTAAATGAAGCGCAAACACAAAAATCCCCTACACAACGTTTTACCGACAAATTTGAAAAGTATTTTGTTCCTGCTATACTTGTACTGGTAGCCTTACTATGTTTTTCATTTGTAATTATAGATGAGCCTTTCAGCAAAAGCTTCTATCGTGCAATGAGCGTATTGGTAGCAGCAAGCCCTTGTGCATTGGCTATTTCAACGCCCAGTGCCGTATTAAGTGGCGTAGCAAGGGCTGCAAGAGGAGGCGTATTAATTAAGGGCGGTAAACCTTTAGAAGACCTAGGAAGCTTAACAGCAATAGCATTTGATAAGACAGGGACTTTAACAGAAGGAAAGCCAAAACTGACACAAGTAATACCCTGTGCAGGGATGGACGAGGATGATCTGCTAAAAATTGCAGTAGCCGTTGAAGCGCTGAGCGATCACCCCATTGCAAAAGCCATAGTAAAAAATGGTAAAGACAAATTAAAGGACCGGGATATTCCGCAGGCAAAAGACCTGGAAGCAGTGCTGGGTAAAGGTATTAAAGCAAGGTTAGGAAGCGATACGATCTACATAGGCAATCTTGCTTTATTTGAAAAACTTGATGAAAATAAACCCGGCGATCAGATAATCAATGACGTTAAAAATTTAGAAGCGTCCGGCAGTACAACTATGATGGTGAGAAGAAACAATGATTATATTGGAATACTTTCCGTAATGGATACACCAAGGCAAGAGGCAAAGAATGCGCTGGATCAATTGAAGCAATTGGGTATTCGCCGTATGATCATGCTTTCCGGAGATAATCAACAGGTAGCAGAAGCTATAGCAAAGCAAACAGGTATCACCGATGCATGGGGAGGTCTTTTGCCCGAACAAAAAGTTGAGGCCATTAAAAAATTAAAACAGGAAGAAGGTAAGGTCGCTATGGTGGGCGATGGTGTGAATGATGCCCCCGCCATGGCAAACAGCACCGTAGGAATTGCGATGGGAGCGGCAGGCAGCGATGTAGCATTGGAAACTGCTGATATTGCTTTGATGGGTGATAAACTTTCACTCCTTCCATTCGCTATTGGTTTAAGCAGGAAAGCAAGTGGCATTATCAAACAGAACCTGGTCATTAGTCTGGGGATGGTAGCCTTGCTTATACCTTTAACCATTTTGGGTATCGCAACAATTGGACCTGCAGTTATTGCACACGAAGGCTCTACCCTGATTGTTGTGTTTAATGCATTGCGGTTGCTGGCATATAAAAAATAAATAGCAGAGAAGAAACGCTAACAGGTTACGAGTACATTATCGCAGAATTTTTTTGATACCGATAATTGATGATCCTTTTTTAGCATAATCTTTAAAGAGCCGTCAAAAGGAATTTTTTCGATCACTTTTATTTTTGTTCCAATACCTACGTTTATTTGTTGAAGGTATTGCAGGAAAAGAGTTGAACTATCCTTTACTCCAACAACCTGGCAGGCTTTACCTTCTTGAACTTCTGAAAGGATGGTTCTTTTTATCTCGTTTAATTCCCCGCTGGCTGAAGGGATAGGATCGCCATGCGGATCATATTGAGGAAATCCCAGGTATTTTTCCAGTCGCAGTATCAATTGTTCCGATTGAATATGCTCCAATTGCTCAGCTACCTCATGCACTTCATCCCATGCGAATTCCAGCTTATCATGGAGAAACACTTCCCAAAGACGGTGCTTTCGAATGATAAGAATAGCTACTTGCTTTCCTGCTTTGGTTAATTGAATCCTCTTATATTTTTCGTAAGAAATCAATTTTTTTTCAGTGAGCTTGCGAAGCATATCGGTAACCGTTGGTGGCTTTGTTTTGATTTTATCAGCAATCTCGCTTGTTGAAGTATCGAACGATTCATTTCTTTCAGAGAGCGAAAAAATAGCCTTAAGATAATTTTCTTCTGTAAAGCTTAACTGTACGACAGGTTTCATCTGTTAAAGGTATAGATATTGGGGAAACTTGTTATTTAGACTAATCTAACTTTATTATTCGATTAATAAAAACTTGTATTATATTTGCTGCAAAGTCCATAACATATGGGGAAGAAACAGTTGCTGGGGATACTTGTTCTTTCGGTGTTAATTACCGGCATCATTTCCTGTGGTAAATTAATGCCTGAGGCTCCGGCGGATGACGAGATACTTGATGGACCAATGGAGGGATTAACACCCGAACAGAGAAGGATTTTTTTGCGTGGAGATGTGGCTTTTAATGATGAAATATTCTCTGTAAATAATGGTCTCGGCCCCAGGTTTGTCGCTACTTCCTGCGGTTCCTGTCATGCAGGCGATGGTAAAGGACATCCTTTCACAACACTTACCCGGTTTGGGCAAAGTGATACATTAGCTAACGGGTTCCTTCATTTAGGAGGACCACAACTGCAGCAACGGGCTCTTCTGGGTTTTCAACCTGAACAAATTCCGGCAGATGCTACCTTTTCTAAATTTACTCCACCCGCCAACACCGGGTTAGGATTACTGGAAGCAATTACAGACGCCACTATACTTGCTTTGGCGGATGAAAAGGATGCAGATGCTGATGGAATATCAGGGCGGCCCAATTGGATAAATATACCTTCATATAGCCTGCTACGCCCAGGCACAGTTGAACGTAATGGAAAATACATCGGGCGCTTTGGGAAAAAAGCAGCCGTATATGACCTTCTTCAGCAAACTGCCAATGCGTATAATCAGGACATGGGAATTAATTCTACTTACGAGCCGTACAATACGTATGACGGACTGGAGGTTGATCCCGAAATTTCAAATCAAACTGTATTGGATGTAGTCTTCTATCTCCAGACACTCAAAGCCCCCATTCAAAGAAATCAAAATGACGCGGATGTTATTGCAGGAAAACAGCTTTTCATGAATATTTCATGCGGTAAATGCCATACACCTCAACTTCAAACCGGACTGTCTTCCATTGCAGCTTTATCAAATAAAACCATCTTTCCATATACCGATTTGCTATTGCATGATATGGGCCCGGATTTGAATGATGGTTATACTGAAGGAACAGCGTTACCAGCCGAATGGAGAACTCCGCCCTTGTGGGGATTGGGCTTGTCGAAGAATTCTCAGGGAGGACAACTTTTTTTAATGCATGATGGACGGGCCAAAAGTATTGAAGAAGCTATTCTGTTGCACGGCGGTGAGGCATCACAGAGTAAAATCAATTTTCAAGGGCTTTCTTCAGCAGACAAAATTAGCATTATCAGGTTTCTTGAATCCTTATAACTTTAAAATATAGCATGACCAGAAAAGATTTTATTGTAAATGCCTGCACTGCCTGTATGTCTGCAACAGCAATTTCCTCTTTACTTCCTTCCTGCACTTTCACCAGGTATACTTCCGGCAATCTGGCAAAAGATGGGTTAACAGTGAACAAAGATGAATTTATGATAAGGCAAAAAGGAAATACAGCTTACAGATCATTTATCATTGTACGAAATGATGCACTGCAATATCCTATATGCGTATACAGGTTCAACGAACAGGAGTACTCAGCTTTATGGATGAAGTGTACCCACCAGGGAACTGAACTACAGGCATCCGGGGATTTTCTGCAATGCCCGGCACATGGCAGTGAATTCAATAATAAAGGCCAGGTTACCAATGGCCCTGCCGATAATGGTCTGAGAACATTTCCTGTGATAATTACCAATAACGAATTATTCATAGACCTGAGAAAACAATTATGAAAAAGCTTTTCTTACTGCTTTCATTCGTTTTAGCATTGCGTGTTGCTTTTGGGCAGATCGATCCTGAATTATTGAGAAAGCCTTTAAAAGACACATCCGGTTTACAATTGAATATGGATGCCGTATATAACCGTCCATTTATCCAGCTTGGAAAGTTACCAGTGGCTTTGGGAGGTTATGTTGAAGCCAATTATCAATATTTAAGTGAGGATGGCGTGAGCGAAGGTCATCAGTTCCAGATGCGCAGATTAACACTATTTATTTCCTCGTCCATTGCAAAAAGAATAAAATTTTTATCTGAAATCGAATTTGAAGATGGTACAAAAGAAATAAATATAGAATTTGCTTCTGTTGATTTTGAATTCGCTCCCTTACTGAACTTTAGAGGTGGCGTTGTGATGAACCCGATCGGGGGATTCAATCAAAACCATGACGGACCCAAATGGGAATTTGTTGATCGCCCCATTTCTGCAACGCAAATGTTGCCTGCAACCTGGAGTAATGTTGGTTTTGGCATATTTGGAAAAAAATACAAAAAAAATTGGGTATACGCTTATGAAGCCTACCTGACCAATGGCTTTGATGAAAGTATCATTTCAAATTCGGAGAATAAAACATTTCTGCCTGCTGCCAAAGAAAATGGCGACCGCTTTGAAGAAAGTTTCAACGGAAGCCCTTTGCTGACAGGAAAAATTGCAGTAAAAAACAGTAAAATCGGGGAGCTCGGATTATCCTATATGGGTGGGGTGTACAATAAGTTTAAAGATGATGGACTAATCTTAGACAAGAAACGTCGGCTAAATGTGTTTGCTGTTGATTTTAATACCACCATTTCAAAAACCAACACTTTTATTAACGGTGAATGGGCATGGGTAAATGTAGATATTGCCGACACATACACAGAACAATTTGGCCGAAAACAACAAGGAGGCTTCATAGATATTGTTCAACCCATTATCAAAAAACCTATGTTTGGATTTGACAAGGCAGTTCTAAATGCAGCAGTACGATTTGAATATGTGGATTGGAATAAAGGGTCTTTTAAATCAACCGGGCATAATATAGCCGACCATATTATTTCCGTAGTGCCGGCAATAAGTTGGCGTCCGGCAGGCCAAACAGTAATACGATTCAATTACAGGTATAACTGGCAAACTGATCTGCTGGGAAACCCTCCATCAAAGCTGGCAGGCTTTCAGTTTGGATTTTCAACGTATTTCTAGATCACTCAGATTTTCTCAATCTTTTCATTATTTACTTTCATAAATGAACATAAAATTCTGAAAGATCAACTAATACCCTTTCAAGTTAAAAATAACACAGCTTTTTTAAAAACTACTCCATCTTTCAAGAACAAAAATCATACAAAGCAGGAAACCTTAACTTGCATAGTCTATAAAGTAATATAGCGATTTGAAACTTTTCAAAGTTTAAATGCTATTAAAATCAAAATCCTGTTATATGAAATTCAGTTTATTAGTCATTACAACAATTATTGGTGCATCACTTACAAGCTGTAAAGATGGAAGACCACAAGATATCACTTCCGAAGTAATAATAGGGAATGGTCAAATGCCAAACGCAACAAATGATAATACTGGTAATTTTCATATCGTTTTTGGTAGTGGTGACAGTATCATGTATGCTGCGTCAACAGATCACGGCAAATCGTTTTCTGCTCCAGCCTTAGTTTCGGTTTTACCAGGGCTTGCCGCTTCACATATGCGCGGGCCGCAAATTGCTACCACATCAAATGGATTAACTATCATCGCCTGCAATAAGGAAGGTGATATTTTTTCATATAACATGACAGATTCAGGTAACTGGATAAAATCTGCCAGGGTAAATGATACAGATACAGTAGCAAAAGAACAATTGATGGCGCTAAGTGGTAATCAGGGAAATCTTTATGCTGTATGGCTCGACCTGCGGGATAAGCATAATAAAATAGTTGGTGCAGGATCAAATGATGGCGGCAAAACCTGGTCAAAAAACGTAATGATCTATGCTTCTCCGGATACAACAGTATGTGAATGTTGCAAGCCTTCCGTGGTTATAGAAGGAAATAATGTTTATGTTATGTTTCGTAACTGGTTAAATGGAAACAGGGATTTATATTTAATTCAATCAAATAATAGAGGGCTTACTTTTAGCAATGCTCAAAAATTAGGGACGGGAAGCTGGGCTTTAAATGGTTGTCCTATGGACGGCGGCAGTCTGGTAGTACAGAATAACAAAGCACAAACGGTCTGGAACAGGAAAGGAAAAATATATGCCTGTGAGCCCGGGAAGCCTGAGCAGCAAATCGGGGAAGGAAGGAATTGCACTTTGGAAATAGCAGATGGAAAAAATGTATACGCCTGGATAGAAAAAGGAGCCGTTATATGCTTGTTACCTCAAGGGGAGAAAAAAATATTGGGCAAAGGCACTACTCCGGTTCTCAAAGCCATTGGGAATGAGCAAATTTTGTGTGTTTGGGAAAATGAAAATCAAATACATTCAAGAATATTAAGCTTGTAGGTTCAATAAAGATGTATCGCTATATTAAAAAACATGGTTTGTAAACGCTGTGTAATGGTAGTAAAACAGGAACTGGAAAATCCTCAGCTTTTTGTATGAACTTCCGGGAAAAAGGAATGGACAGTTATTATAAACAAACACTGGAAACAACACCTGGCATCGGAATATGATGAAAAGACGAAATAGTAAGGATTAAATAAAAGCCAAAGAAAAATTCACTTACAGAAAGACTGCAATATTTTATTACCGCCGGAAAAAATAATAACGGAACAATCGCCATGACTTGGGAAAAACTGAGGATTGAATTCGCCTTTAGCGTTTTATAGATCATGTTTTAATCCTAAAAAATGTAACTTTTTCCCATAATTATATAACAGCAGCAGCCTTTCAGGACAGTAGTTTTGCTATTATTAAAATTGAAAGGATATGTCAAAAGATAATAACAATTCTATTTATATGCCACTGGAAGGAGTGGACAGCGAACATTGCGCCCTGATTGTTGATAAAGGATTAAGTAAAGTAAAAGGCATCACTGCTCACAAAGTAGAACTCAATAATAACAGGGCTGTCATTGATGCGGATGACGCCGTTGATGTAGTGCCAAAAGCCGTGAAAGCAATCCGGGATTTAGGCTATGATGTAGCTACTGTAAAGAAATCTTTCCCGGTATTAAACA
>NZ_DAOMQT010000023.1:0-73586 GCF_035445465.1 Agriterribacter sp. | reverse complement strand
AAGCACGGTTCTGTGAGAGGCTCGCGGGTGAAACTCCCGCTTGCCTACTCGGCGTTAAGAAATAAAAACCAACACATAGGCACAGTAGAAAACATAGGAACACAGTAGGAGAAGGAAAACTATGTGATCCTATATGCCCTATGCTCCTATGTGTTAAGAAATAAAAACGAACACATAGGCACAATAGGAACATAGGAACACAATAGTAGAAAGCCAAACCCCTATGTGTACCCTATGTATCTCCAGAGAAAGAAGTGAAAAAAACAGATAGCATTGTCTTTCCGGGTTTGTTCTGCCAATTGATGAGAAATGCAGAATCCCTGTCTCTACAGTGGTAAAGCATTAATCCACGATGAATTGTAACAGCTTTTACCTTTTGACGGCAGCACTGGTTATTGCAGGCGTTGCAGCATGTAAAAACCCCGTGCAAAATAATGAACCACAGGAGAAAAAAGACCGGCAGTGGGAAGTTATTGGCCCGGGTGGGGGCGGGGCTACGTTTATCCCTACATTTTCTTCATCCAACAGTAATAAATTTTTGGTACGGTGCGATATGACGGGTTCGTATTTAACGCAGGATGGCGGACAAACCTACCGGCAGATCAATTTTCCTAATGGAGCAACGTCATTTGCCTATGATCCGAAAGATCCAAATATCGTGTATGCGGGATCATCGGTGCTCAGCCGTTCCACAGATGGTGGAAAAACATGGTCACAGGTTTTCCCGGATAAGCGTGAAGTGGTTAAAACATATTATACCGGCGATCATGCCAATTTTTATGTTGAAACGAAAGCAGGATCCCTGTATGAGAGCGGTAATATCAACAACATCCGGATAGATCCGGTTAAAGAAGGAACGATTTATTTTACTGTAGCGAACTGGTTTTTCTTTTCAAGGGATAATGGAATAACCTGGACAAAAAAAGATTGCAACACTCCCGTGGATTTCATTTATACAAATAGCAGCAGTGCAAAAAATGATGTTTATATTTTTACCCCGGCAGCAATAATCGTTTTTGAAAAAACAGGTGGTACTTTTAGTGAGCAACCGCTTCCTGCTGCTGTGCGCAATGCTTTTTCCTTCACTGCGGGAACCAGGAAAAATACAGACAGCATTGTTTTTTATACCATACACCACGACCCGCTCCTGGAAATCAATGCCGAATTTGGCTACAGTGAAATATGGATGTCGGAAGATCTGGGGTCTACCTGGATTCAGGTAACCGATACCGTTATCACCAACAGCGGCTCGGGAGTGAAGCCCAGCTTTTCCATGATAAAATGTGCGGAACAGGATGCCGGCAATGCCTATGTGGTAACCAACCGCTACCTGCAGCAAACGGATACTGCTCAATTATACTGGTATGGCGCCATTAAAACATCTGACGGGGGAAAACGCTGGCAATGGTGCTGGAAAGGAGGTGGTGGTTCGGGACGGTATGCGGTAAAGGACGGGCAGGATGCTGCTAATCTTTCCGATGCATGGGTACAAAAAGCATTTGGTGGCGAATATATACGGCTGATGGATGTAGGCGTGTATCCTGCAGATGGAAATATAGCTATTGTTACAGACTGGTATCGTACCATGAAAACAACCGACGGGGGAAAAACATGGGAACAGGTATACAGTGTGCAACATGGAGAAGGGTTTGTTAGCCGCGGAATAGATGTTACAACCGCATATGGCGTTCATTTCGATCCTTTCGACAGCAGCCATATAGCCATCAGCTATACAGATATAGGATACCACCATTCTTATGACGGTGGTAAAACGTGGATACGATCTGCAGATGGTGTGCCCGCAGCATGGGTGAATACCTGCTATTGGGTGGTATTTGATCCGGCTGTTAAAAACAGGGTATGGTCTGCCTGGTCGGGCATGCACGATTATCCGCGTGGCAAGATGACACGGAACCCGCAGTGGAAACAAAACGCAAAAGGAGGCGTATGTGTATCTGATGACGGAGGAAAGACCTGGACGCCGGTATATGAAGGAATGGGCTTTGATTCGCCAACAACCTGTATGGTGCTGGATACCACATCTCCTGCCGGTAGCAGAACCTTATACGCTGCTGTGTATAATAAAGGCGTTTTTAAATCAACCAACGGAGGAAAAAGCTGGGCGCTGAAAAATAAAGGTTTGGAAGCCAATACCTGCGCATTTGAACTAACGCTTACCCATACAGGTGATTTATACCTGGTAGTAAGCGCTACGCCCCAGCATAAGGATGGAAAAAGAGGAAGAAGCTTCTATTCCGGCGCTGTATATAAATCTGCCGACAATGCAGAGAGCTGGCAAAAGCTTACAGTGAGCAATGAGTTATTATTTCCCAATGGAATAGCGTTTGACCCGGATAATGCCAACAGGATATACCTGGGCTGCTGGGCAGATATTGATTTAAGCGATCTTATAGGGGGAGATGTGGCACGGAGTACCGGGGGAAATGAAAAGTTGCTTATGCCCGGAGGTGTTCTTTTATCGGAAGACGGCGGAACAACCTGGAAAAATATTTTTGATGAAAAGCAATATGTATATGATGTTGCTGTTGACCCGCGCCACAAAGGACGGCTATACATTAATACGTTTAACAGCGCTGCTTACAGGAGCGATGATTATGGCAAAACCTGGAAAAAGCTGAAAGGATATGATTTTCATTGGGGACAAAGGCCCGTTATTGATGTGCACGATCCGGAAAAAATTTACCTCACCACTTTTGGATCCAGTGTGTTACATGGCAAACCCGAAACAGAATAATTCATCACATTATTGTATAAACGTATGAGCGGCAAAAATATCTTTCTCCTGTTTTTTTCTTTCGGAATAATTGTGCTGGCGTGCAATACTTCAACCTATAAATCTCCCGGTACTCCACCGGTAAAAAATGAAAACGCGAGAAATGATGCCTGGGGATATGTGGGGTATGGCGGCGGCGGCGCTATGTTTTATCCCGCGGTAAGCCCGTTTAACCCTGAATATGCTTTTGTGGCTTGTGATATGACAGGGTCATATGTTACCTACGATGGCGGGGAACATTGGCGGATGTTTAACCTGGGAGCGCCCGTAAACTTTTTTGCATTTGACCCCAATGATGCTAATGTTGTATACGCGAACGCTGAAGCTTTGTATAAGAGTGCAGACAGGGGAGTTACCTGGAAAATATTTTATCCCGCTGAGGAAAATATATCTGCCATTATTGCAAAGGGCGATCATGCAACGAATGTAGTTGTTACCAAAGACAGCATAACCCGCAAAGTGCAGGCATTGGCAGTTGATCCTTTGAATGCTAAAAAATTATATGCCGGCATTATGGTAAACGGGCAAAGCGGTATTTATGCTTCTGCTGACGGCGGCATACAATGGCAGAAAGAGCTGGATGTTGAGGAACCGGTTAAAAATATTTTTGCAGATCCGTCTGCCGGTAATGACCGTACCTGGTATGTTGCCACGGCAAAAGGGCTGCATGTAAAAAGATCAGGCAAATGGAGCTTTAATAAAATTCCTCCAGCCGTAAAAACGTTTACTACATTTTCAGCAGGATATAACAGCTCACAACAAAAGATGATTATATATGCTGTGTCGGGCACATCTTATTTTAATGATACACCGGATGCCTCGGGTATATTTTTTACAGATAATGGCGGGGAAACCTGGGAGAACAGGCAGTCATCACTTACAGACATGTGTAATGGATGCACGCCCGAATGGCGTACCATTGCTACCAGTTCCGCACATCCGGAAGTGGTGTATGTTTCTTACAACAATTTAAAAAAAGGAGATACCACTTCTATTGGTGTGGCTAAAAGTACAGATTATGGAAAAACATGGCAATTAGTGTGGGAAGATAAGTTTTTTAAAGAAGGCTATGAAGTATCTGAAAATTTTTCTGCTGATTGGCTGAACGAAAGATTTGGGCCATCCTGGGGAGAGAATCCTTTTTCAATAGGAGTGGCCCCTGGTGATCCCAACATTTGCTATGCCACCGATTTTGGCAGAACGGTAAGTACTACAAACGGAGGAGATACCTGGCAGCAGGTTTATGCAAAAAAAACAAATGAAGGATGGGCATCCCGCGGGCTGGAGGTAACTACCGGATATAATATCGTTATGGATCCGTTTGACACGGCTCATTTTTTTATATGCAGCACGGATATTGGTTTAATGGAAAGCAAAGACGGCGCACAGAGCTGGAGCAGCGCCACCCATAATAACGGTATTCCCTGTGCCTGGATCAACAGCACGTACTGGCTGACCTTCGACCCAGAAGTAAAAAACAGGGCCTGGGCGGTAATGAGCGGAACACACGATTTGCCCCGCCCTAAAATGTGGAGGCGAAATGGCGTAACGGGATATAAAGGCGGCATTCTCATTACCAATGACGGGGGAAAAACCTGGGAACCTGTAAGTGCGGAAGCCGGGGAAGGTGCATTTACACATGTGCTGGTAGATCCGCAAAGCAATAAGAACGTGAGAACATTATACGCCTGCGCTTTTGGCAAAGGCGTATATAAATCTGTTGATGGCGGAAAAACATGGAAACCAAAAAATAAAGGGCTTCCTGGTAAAGAACCGTTTGTATGGAGAATAATAAGAAGAAGCACAGATGGCGCTTTGTTTTTAATAGTCAGCAGGAGAAGTGAAAAGGGAATCGGTAATGATGGAGACGGCGCTTTGTACGTTTCAACAGATGGCGCAGAAAGCTGGAAGAAAATAGATCTGCCGGAAGGCACGAACGGACCAACAGACCTGGCCGTAGATGCAGAAAATCCTGTAAGGTTAATTTTGTCTGCATGGGGAAGCGTAGGTGCATCCCCTTTTGCACCGGACACAGGCGGCGGAATATTTATTTCAGAAGATGACGGAGCTACCTGGAAGCAGGTGATGCAAAAAGACCAGCACATACACGATATTACTTACGACAGCAGGGTAAAAACATATTATGCCTGTGGCTTTAACAGCAGCGCTTATAAATCGGAAGATAGAGGTAATACCTGGCAAAGAATAAAAGGATACAATTTTAAATGGGGGAAAAGAGTAGAACCCGATCCCCGCGATCCGGACAAAATATTTGTCATAACATTTGGAGGAGGGGTATGGTTTGGCCCGGCAAACGGAGACCCTTCGGCAGCGGAAGATATTGTTTCGCGGTTTTAAAATGTTGTTTGTGAAAATGTGCTAACGAAAACGATTGCGTTGCTGATGCGCTTTTTCCTGTAATGCTTTCCTGCAAGATCCTTTATTTATTTTTACGTAAAAATTTTAGCAATGCAGAATATTGTTTAATTTTAGTTAGGAGCCTTTTTTGATTCAAACAATTTATGCTGCAAAGTGAATAATGGCTTAATGCACCAGGAATGTGAAAGGACGCTGCTTTTGAAAGTTCAGCAGGGTGATGTAAAAGCATTTGAGCATATCTACAATATTTATAGTCCGCGTTTATATGGCAGCATGCTGAAAGTGATAAAGTCAGGCAGTATAGCAGAAGAATTGTTGCAGGATGTTTTTCAACGCGTATGGGAACACCGGCAAAACATTAACCCGGATAAATCTTTTAAGTCGTACGTTTTTACTATCGCGAAACACCTGGTATACGATTACTTCAATGAAACATCCCGCCGGCGTCTTATCGGGGAGTACATAAGAAACCTCGATGCAAAGTCGCTGAACAAATGCAATTATATCCTCGAAGAAAAGGAAGCAGCGCTGATCCTGAAAGAAGCCATACAACAGCTTCCTCCTCAGCGTAAGCTGGTATATACACTCTGCAAAGTAGAAGGTAAAAGCTATGAAGATGTAAGTAAAAATCTGGGGATATCCATTTCTACCATCAGCGATCATATCGTAAAAGCCACGAAAAGCATAAAAGCCTATTACCTGTCAAAAGATATCGCATATCAATCTATTATTGTTTGCTTCATTTTTCTTATCGGTTAAGTTTTCCTTATTTTTTTATTAACAGAGCAGAGGTAAATGCCCTTTTCCCGGTATTACTGTAAATGGGTTTATCTTGAATAACCAGCATCACATCGTAACACTGTTTGAAAAATATATTGCAAACGATTGCACTGAGCATGAAGTTGCGGCGCTTATTGATATCATCCGGTTAGGGGAACATAAAGATTTGATTGAAGCGCTGCTCTACCGTCATTTTGAGGAGCATGCAGGGGAATTGCAGTACCAGGCAGTGGCAGAAAGGGTTTTTGAAAAACTCCATCTTCAAACGGTACCCGGTAAAACAATAATGCCGCCTGCAAAAAGGGCTTATGCTTTCATGAAAATTGCCGCTGCCGCAGTGCTAATTATTGTTTCGGCTTTTATGGCGTACACCTATTTTCTGAAAGAAAAGGACAAAATACCTGCCGGTATCAGTCAGGATATTGCCCCCGGGGGAAACAGGGCAACTCTCATATTATCTGATGGAAGGCAGCTTACATTGAATGAAATACAGTTGGGAAATATTACAGAAGAAGACGGGACCATTATAAAAAAATCTGCTGATGGCCAGGTTGCGTATTTCCCGGGAAACAATACAAAAAAACATAAAGGATTCAATACCATCAAAACGCCCAAAGGCGGCCAGTACCAGGTGGTGCTTCCGGATGGATCAAAAGTGTGGCTGAATGCAGCCTCATCTTTAACCTACCCGGCATCTTTCGACAACATGGAAAGAAGAGTGCAGCTGGCGGGGGAAGGCTATTTTGAGATCGCGTCAAAAGTGTATAATAAAAAAAGGATTCCCTTTATTGTTGAAACCGGCAAACAGCAAATTGAAGTGCTGGGAACACGCTTTAATGTAAATGCCTATGATGATGAAACCGGTATTAAAACAACCCTTATAGAAGGAAAGGTAAAAGTGATTACGGAAAATGAAACGGTTATATTAAAGCCTCATCAGGAGTTTAATCTCCGGTCAGACGGGATCAATACGCAGCAGGTGGAGGTGGAGGCGGCCATTGACTGGAAGAACGGCGATTTCATATTTGCGGATGAAGATATCAAGAGTGTAATGCGCAAAATTGCCAGGTGGTATAATGTGGAGGTAGTATACGACAATACTATTTCACCTGAAAACTTAAGCGGGCAAATATCACGCAACCGGAATCTTTCAGAAGTGCTGAGAATGCTGGAGTTATCGGGGAACATCAGGTTTACTATAGACAACGGGGTAATACATATCTATTAAGCCAACTCATTTAATAACCAAATCTAAATGCAAATGAAAATATACAGTTCAACATAACTTATCAGGTGAATATCCCAAAAAAAGAACCGGAAATGCATGCCAGCACTTCCGGGGAATTCGGGTATTCATAATTTGATCATTGCTGCAATCAATTATTTAATCACCCAAACTTAACAAAAGTATGCAATTTGATACTTTCAGAGGTAAGTTATGCGCTTATTTGGGAAAAAATCGTTTTACCGGTTTCCTGAATAAAGCACGCCTCATCAAAACAGGATTACCGGTTTCAAAACTAATTATGCAGATGAAGCTTATTTCTTTTTTGCTGTTTGTAATCTGTATGCAGGCAAGTGCTTCTCTTTCAGCACAAAAAATCACATTAAGCGAAAAGAATGCTTCCATTCAGAAGATCCTCAGGGAAATACGCAGGCAATCAGATTTTGATTTTTTGGTGAATGCCCGCACACTGAAGAGCGTACAATTATTAGACATATCTGTAAAAGAGATGCCCTTAGAGCATGTGCTGAAGCTTGTATTTGAGCACCTGCCTTTGGATTACGTGGTTGATAACAAGACCATCATTATCAGGGATAAAACAGATCATCCGGGCATGGAGATCCAGGAGCTTAAAGTTTCCGGGATTATAATTAATGACAGGGGAGAACCTTTAGCCGGGGCCAGCATCATAGAAAAGGGCACATCCAATGGTGTAACCAGCAATGAGAACGGCAGGTTTTCCATTACGGTAAAAAATGAATCTGCTGTACTGCAGATCACGTCCGTTGGATACATCAGCAAAGAAGTTCGTGTTACTTCGGGTGAATTAACGGTAATGCTGGAGGCCGATAACAGCAGCATGACCGATGTGGTAGTTGTAGGTTATGGCGTTCAGAAAAAATCTGATATTACCGGCGCTTTAAGCTCGGTAAAAGGCGGGGATCTTACGAAGCTTCCTACGCAGCGTGTTGACCAGGCTTTGCAGGGACGCGCGGCCGGCGTGATGGTGCAAAATACAGATGGCGCTCCGGGTGGAAACGCGATGATACGCGTGAGGGGCGGTAATTCTATTACAGGGGGGAATAATGCATTGGTTGTGGTAGATGGAATACAGGGCGTAAATATCAGTACTATCAATCCGAATGATGTAGAATCGCTGGAAGTGTTAAAAGATGCATCTGCTACTGCCATTTATGGCGCCAGGGGTGCTAACGGGGTGATACTTATTACCACCAAACGCGGCGCTGCCGGACGACCGGCGTTTCATTACGGTTTCAATATCGGCAGTCAGCGCTTAAATCATAAGCTCAGCCTGCTGAGTGCAGGAGATTATGCCCGCAAGTCGAATGATTATGCTGCTATGCAAGACGGAACGCCCGGCGCACCTGTTACCCCGGTTTTGCCTTTCACTGAAAAGCAAATTGACGACCTGTATAAAAGCGGCGGAACAGACTGGCAGGATGAAGTTTACCGGGCAGGATTAATACAAAATCACCAGCTTTCTATAAGCGGGGGCTCCGACAATACCCGGTATTTTGTTTCCGGCGGTTATATGGATCAGCAGGGTATAGTGATCGGCACAAAATATAAGCGGTATAATATAAGAAGCAACCTGGATCTGAAATTTAACAGTTGGATTACCGCAGGCGTAAACCTGCATGTTATAAAAGATGAAGGAAATGTTCCGCCGGTAGGCGAGGGAACCCGCTTTGGTGATATTTTAGGACAGGTAATTAATACGGTGGGCAGGTTTGACCCTGTTACCCCGGTTTATAGCGCAGACGGCAGCTATAACTATAAAGCGCTGAGGGGAGGGCCGGATGGCACTAAATCGTATGCAGACCAGGATGTGTGGAATCCTGTGGCCACTGCCCTGGAAACAAGGTCGCAGAAAAATAATATTATTAATGAAATCAGCACTTTTCTCGATTTTAAGCTGCTTGAAGAGCTAACGTTCAGGGTTACCGGTGCCGCCAGTGTTACAAGCAATGATCAGCAATACTTTTACAATACAAAAACCCAACCCGGTTTTGGTGTTAGCGGCCTTGGAAACCTCACGGAAAGCAAGTACCAGTATTTTCAAAATTCCAATATACTTACGTATAATAAAACTTTTGGAAAGCATCAGTTAACAGTAACCGGTGTGGCTGAGCAGCAATATATTCGTTCTAAGGAACTTTTTATAGCCGCGCAGGGATTCTTCAGCGATGAAACCGGTATCAATGACCTTGGGGGTGCAGGGCAGATAAACGAAAAAACTTCTTTCCTTGCAAAACAAACCTTAAACTCCTACCTGGGACGCATTAATTATGTGCTTGCCAACAGGTATATGTTTACGGCAAGCTACAGGGCAGACGGGTCATCTGTTTTCGGAGCTAATAATAAATGGGGATATTTCCCTTCTGGCGCTGTAGCCTGGAGAGCCGCCGAAGAAGATTTTATAAAAGCGCTGGCTGTATTTTCTGAGTTGAAATTGCGGGCCAGCTGGGGTAAAACAGGTAACCAGGCAATTGGTCCTTACCAGTCGCTGGCAACAGTAATGTCGGGCTACAACTATCCTTACGATGGCAATGGCGTTGCCAACATAGGCTTTGCTTTAGGCCGCCCGGCTAACCCCGATTTAAAATGGGAAACCACTACCCAAACCAATTTTGGAATAGATGCAGGCTTTTTTGAAGACAGGCTAACTTTAACTGCCGACATCTATAAAAAAGTTACCAAAGACCTGCTGCTCAACAAGCAAATTGAAGCCTATACCGGCTTTTCTACAATGCTTGCCAATGTGGGATCTATTCAAAATAAAGGCCTGGAAATAGCTGTTGGCGGCAGACCCATTTCAGGAACTGATTTTAAATGGAATACAGGATTCAATATTTCTTTTAACAGGAGCAAAGTACTGGCGCTGCTGGACGACCAGCCGCTGGCCATAAGAACCAACACCGGCGGTGGTTACCAGATCTATGGCAGCGGGTTTTCAGTAAAATACCTGCAGGTAGGCCAGCCGGTAGATCAAATGAGAGGTTATGTGAATCTCGGTACCTGGAGCGAAGCGGAAAGAGAAGCGGCTAAGGATATGGGACAGGCCCCTGGTGAAGCAAAATGGAAAGATGTGAATAGTGATGGCAGAATTACAAGGGCCGCAGACGGAAATGAAGTTATTGGAAATGCAAGTCCCAAATTTATATATGGCTGGAATAACAACATCACCTATAAAGATTTTGATTTAACCTTCCTGATACAGGGGAGCTATGGCAACGATATTTTTAATGCCGTAAGAATAAAAACCGAAAATCCTGCTGTTGGACTAAGCACTAATTTAAATAACCGCTGGACTGCTGATAATCAAAACACGGATGTTCCGGTTTTTTTAAGCTCTATGGAAAGGAATCTTCTTGATCTGGGCCCTAATCAAACATCCGGCATTGGTGTGGATCAACGTTCCAGCAGATGGGTAGAAGATGGGTCTTATATCCGTATGAAGAACGTAACATTAACGTATAACTTTCCTTATACTTTACTAAGGCGCATTCGTATAAACAGGTTATCCGCTTATGTTACCGCTGTAAATCTGTTTACTATTACCAAATACACAGGTTACGACCCGGAAGTCAGTTCTTTCAATGCAGGAGGCGCCGGAGGGTTGGGTATTGATCTGAGCAATTATCCCACTTCAAAAACCTTCATCTTCGGGATCAACCTGTCTTTTTAATTGCAGGCATTAACCATTGGTATTAATTAAAATAGTAAAAATGAAAAATCTCAATATAAAATTAGCGGGTTATCTGCTCATGCTCATTCCCGTTGTGGGAAGCATGTCGTGTCAAAAGTTAGACGAATCTCCCGAGTCCATTTCCACTCCATCCAATTTTTACAGGTCTGTATCCCAGTGCGAAGCGGCATACACCGGCGCTATGAACGCATTGTGGGTAACCTGGGGAGGATATCAAAACCCGGTTACTTTGCCCGACGGGCAGTATGATGACGCAAGCCTTGATTTCGGCGTTAGCTCTTTTAATGATTTCTGGATATGGCATTACAAGGCCATCGGCAATATCAACGAAGTATTAAAAGCTGTTAAAGCGGGAAGCCTGGAAGGCAATGCGGAAGAAACAATTGCCAACACGGTTGCCCAGGGAAGATTTTTAAGGGCATTCAATTACTTTACCCTGGTAAGGCTGTACGGCAAAATACCTTATATAACAGAAGATACCCCCGACCCTGTAACAACACCATTAACACCTGAGTCGCGTTTGGAGATTGCAGATGTATATGGATTGATTATATCGGATCTGCAATATGCGGTTGATCATCTCGGGGATTATGACGGGGGGGTGCCCGGCAAGCCTGATAAATGGGTGGCAAAAGGGCTTTTGGCAAAAGTGTATATAACAATGGCTACAGCGCCGCTGAATAAAACAGAATATTACGCTCAGGCCAGGGATATAGCTGATGATGTGATTGAAAATAGCCCATATGGCCTGCTGGATAATTTTGAAGATGTTTTTAAAACATCCAATAACAGGAATATGGAAATTATGTTTGCTTTTTACGAGTCGTCAGACGCACCATATATGCCGGGCAATGTGTGGGCGCCCTCTGAAATGGACGGATGGAGCGGCGGGCCGGTTAAAATATTATGGGCAACCGATATCTTCCCGGAGCAGCCGCGCAAACATAGTTATTTGCTGCTTGATTTTACCTCTAATATATATGACCCGTCTGCTCCTGTTATTAACTGGTCGGCATCTGCAGACGGAGTGCCGTACGTTGGTAAATACAACATGCCCAATCTTACCTATGAGCAACAGGTGAGTGGCGGAGATGCCGGTATTGAAATAAAGATATTAAGGTTTGCCGATATATTGCTCCTGTATGCAGAAGCGGCAAACATGGCTAACGGGGGGCCTACCCAAAAGGCTGTTGACCGCCTGAACCAGATCATTGACAGGGCTAATGCCGGAACAGGAACGGAAGAAAGAGCCGGCATGGCTATGTCGGCAGCAGCATTTGATAAAAAGGTTATTGATGAGAGAAGCTTTGAGCTGTGCTTTGAAAACGACAGGTATTTTGATGTGTTGAGAAAACGGCTTTTGCAGGAAGTGAATTTGCCCGACAATGCACAGGGTTATGATGATAACGACTACCTGTTGCCTATACCTGCTTTAGATGCCAAAGCCATTGGTCAGAATCCAGGGTATGAATAAAAAATGGATTTTGAAGGGTACTTAACGTAAATGCATAAGGGGTTGTCTAAAAAGTAATATTTTGCCACGAAGCCACTAACCTGCCTGCCGGTAGGCAGGGGCACGAAGAAAATAAAACCTGAAGATCAGAACTTTGTGTCTTAGTGGCATATCTTCTATACCGGCTCTTTTGAGACAGCCTCTTTATATTACATCATCAATAATTATTGCAGATCCAACATGTTTATCCGGCAAACATTTGCTTATTATGCTTTTGTTCTGGTATTGCTTTCCTGCAATGGCGTTTCTCAGGATAGTAATGTACCACAACGCCAATCCGTAACAGAAGTAAACGCTAAAGAAATTGCAGTTGGGAAAAGTACAATTGCTATAACGGGAGCTACTGTTATAGACGGCAATGGCGGACCACCACTCTCCAATGGTTGTGTATTGATCAGGGGTAATATTATAGAAGCCGTGGGCATCATAGATGCTGTTACCATACCAAAAGATGCTGAGCGGGTTGATGCGTCTGGTTTAACATTGATGCCCGGCCTGATGGATGCCCATTTTCACCTGGACCGGATAAAGGGGCTGCCTGCACTTTTTTTGCAGCACGGCGTTACTTCGGTACGGGATCCGGGTGCATGGATTGAAGCTTATGAAAATGAAAGAAAGCCGGGGAAAGCTGCTCCCCGGTTGTTTTTGTGCGGGCCGCACTTAGACATGCCTCCACCGGCGTATCCATATGACGCGTATATAGTACGGGATTCAATAGAAGCGGTATATGCTGTAAACAAACAAATTCAGGAAGGTGCAGCAGCCATTAAAGTGTATTTCAGGATGCCGCCGGATCTTATCCGTATTGTTTGTAATACCGCCCGGGAGAAAGGAATTCCGGTTACGGCACACCTGGAGATTACCGAAGCCATGGAGGCTATTGAAGCCGGGCTGGATGGGGTGGAACATATTACTTCATTTGGACTGACATTGATTCCGCGGAGAGAAGCGGAAAAATATCGCCAATCCGTTTTATCAGGTAATGATTTCAGGAAACACGGACGCTATGAGCTTTGGGCAAAAATAGATATGCAGGGAAACAAGGTGGACAGCCTGGCTAAATTTCTTATGAAGAAAGGCACTTTTGTTACCCCTACATTGGGGCCGTTTGAGTACCGGCCGGAGAAAAATGATCATGACACCGCTAAGCTTTCCGGCTTTACTAATATGAAAGTCTTAACAGCCCGGTTGCAGAAGCTGGGCGTACGCATGGTGCTGGGGTCGCATTCAATGATCCCGTATGCGGAAGAGGGATGGGCTTACCAAAGGGAGATGGAGCTATGGGTAGAAAGCGGCGTTGATCCCTCAGATGTAATTGTGGCATCAACTATGCAAAACGCCCGTTACTTCCGGGTGGATGACCGGCTGGGAAGTATTGAAAAAGGAAAGATTGCTGATCTTATTTTAATTAAAGGAAACCCGTTGCAGGATATAAGCACAATGCGGAATATAGAAAAGGTAATGCTGAACGGAGTGTGGGTACATCCCGGAAGGAAGTAAGCGCAATATAAACAGGAAGAACGATGATTACTATTTTGCCCTATCAGCCCGGATATCAGCCATACTTTGAAAAATTGAACAAAGCCTGGCTGGAAAAATACTTTACCATAGAACCCGTGGATGAATACCTGCTGGGTAATCCGGAAGAAGCCATTTTGAAAGAAGGCGGTAAAATTTTGTTTGCATCTTATAATGGCACGATCGCAGGAACTGTTGCTTTAAAGCATGCAGGAAATGAAGCGGTAGAAATGATAAAGATGGCAGTAGATGAGTCATTCCGGGGCCTGGGAATTGGCCGGCGGTTATGCGAAGCGGCAATTGATGCTGCCCGGGAAATGAACGCAAAAAAAATCGTATTGTATTCGGAGCATAGCCTTAAAACAGCCCTCGCTATTTACCGGCAATACGGTTTTATTCATAAACCTGCAGACAGAACAAAATACAAAAGGGCTGATGTGTATATGGAGCTTGACCTGTAACAAGGCTTTTAACAGGTATTTGTATAATAATTCAAACACAAAACATGCAACTAACATATCCTGCTTCAACATCCCGGGCATATTGTGACGAAGCGTTGTGGCATAATTTCAAAAAAGGAAGCCGTGAAGCTTTTGCAGGCTTATACCACCGGTATTTTGGTATAATGATAACGAACAGCCTGAAATTATACCCCGATAAAACACTGATTGAAGATTGTGTGCACGACCTCTTTATTGAAATATGGAACAATAAAGCTAACCTGGGTGTTCCCCGTTCGGTAAAAGCATATCTTCTTTGTTCGGTTCAGCGAAAAATTATCCGCCAGGTAAAGCGTAAAAGAACGAATGTGCCATATGAGATAGCAGATCTGCATGATACGGAAGTGCAGAGCATAGAAAAAAAGATGATCATGGAGCAGTATCATGCTGAAAAGAAAAAGCACATTCACAGGGCAATAAAAGTGCTGACCAGGCGGCAGCAGGAAGCTGTTCTGCTTAAATTTTATGCCAATCTCAGCTACCCCGAAATTGCGGCTAAAATGTATATCAGCACCAATGCTATTTATAACCTTATATCCAAAGCCATGTCTCAGATATCATGCGAGCTGGAAAGAAAAATACACGACAATTGATCAACCTGATTTTATTTGAACTAAAAACAATATCATCTATGCTGTTAAAAAAAATACTGCTCTGTATATTAATTGGAGCTATAGCCCAGTTCTGCCCGGCACAAAACCCTGATAGCCTTCTTTTGAAGCATTATCGCCCCCAATCCATTTATAAAATCCCGGTTACTGCAATTGATAAAGCAAAGTTCCCGGTTATTGATATGCACGCCCATAGCTGGTATTCAAAAGAAGTAAAGGATATTAAAGAATGGTTAAGATTAATGGATAAGTTCGGGATAGAAAAAGTAGTGCTGCTCACAGAATCTACCGGCGCCCAGTTTGATTCCATTTACAATGTATATGCTCCCTATTTAAACAGGTTTGAGCTATGGTGTGGGTTTGACTACACCGGATACCAGGAACCCGGATGGGGGGAGAAAGCCGTAAAGGAGCTGGAACGTTGCGTTAAAGCAGGCGCCAGGGGCGTTGGAGAATTAGGCGATAAAGGTTTGGGAGAAGTGTTTTCAAACCCGGTACCCGGTTACGGCATGCATGTGGATGATAAAAGGTTGCAGCCTTTGTATGAGAAATGCGGGGAACTAAAAATTCCGGTAAGCATTCATGTAGCCGAACCGATGTGGATGTATGAACCGATGGACTCCACCAATGATGGGTTGATGAATGCTTATAGCTGGAAAATGGATCCTTCCAAACCAGGGTTCAGGGGACACGGAGAAATGATAAAGGCATTGGAAAATGTGGTAAAAGCAAATCCCCGTACCACTTTTGTAGCATGCCATCTTGCCAATTGCGAATATGATCTGACCCTGCTGGGTAACCTGCTTTCAAAATATGATAACCTGTATGCCGATGTAGCTGCCCGTTTTGGAGAGATAGCACCTATTCCCCGTTTTGCATCAGCCTTTTTTGAAAAGTATCAGGATAAGCTGGTATATGGAACCGATTATCATCCCGGCAATTTTATGTATGAAACAACTTTCCGCATACTGCAAACCAATGATGAGCATTTTTATGCTACAGATCTGTTTGAGTACCATTGGCCGTTACAGGGATTTAATTTAAGTGATGCCGCATTGAAAAAAATCTATAAAGGGAATGCCCTGAAAATACTTAAAAAATAATTGTACATCAGCAAAGCAAAATTTTCATTAAGAAATGCATTACACCCGGACACCCTCAATAATTTTTTGTTCTTTTATAATGCTTCTGTTCATTTCCTGCAACCAGGTAAGCAATATTCCCTGGCCGGTTTACCGTGGGGATAATGCCAGCAGCGGATACTCCCCGCTTACACAAATAAACAGTACCAATCTCGATCAGCTTGAAGTAGCCTGGATCTATCAATCCGGCGATGCAAGAGAAGGTAACCGTTCGGCAATTCAATGTAACCCGGTTATTATAGATACGGTAATGTATGCTACCTCTCCACAGCTAAAGCTTATAGCGCTCGATGCCCGGAAAGGAAAAGAAATATGGCGGTTTGATCCTTTTGTAAATGAGGAAGCTACCGGTGTAAACCGTGGCGTTACTTACTGGGAAAATGATTCGGAAAAAAGAATTTTCTTTTCTGCCGGACCCTATTTATATGCGGTTAATGCAGAAACAGGGAAGCTTGTATCCTCTTTTGGAGATGAGGGAAAAATTGATCTTCGCAAAGGTTTGGGCAGAGATCCCTCAAAGCTGGCGGTATGGTCTACCTCTCCCGGAATAATTTATAAAAATGTGCTGGTTATGGGAACAGCGCTGGGAGAAGGATATGATGCTGCACCGGGCTTCGTGAGAGGGTACGATATTATTACAGGCAAAACGGTATGGACTTTTCATACCATACCACAACCCGGGGAATTTGGTTATGATACATGGCAGGAAGATGCCTGGAAAGAGGCCGGCGGTGTAAATGCCTGGGCAGGGTTAAGTCTGGATGAAGCAACCGGAACGGTATTTTTGCCATTGGGTTCACCGGCATTTGATTTTTACGGTGGTAACCGCAAAGGCAATAACCTGTTCGGAAATTGCCTGGTGGCTTTAAACGCGCTTACAGGAAAAAGAATATGGCATTATCAATTAGTGCATCACGATTTATGGGATTATGATTTGCCGGCTCCGCCTACGTTGGTAACCGTAGAAAGGGATGGTAAAACGATACCGGCTGTTGCGCAAACAACCAAAATGGGTATGGTGTTCCTGTTCAACAGAAATACAGGCGAACCGGTATATCCCATTCAGGAACGGCCGGTTCCGCAATCTACACTCATCGGAGAGCAAACTTCGGCTACGCAGCCATTCCCGGTAAAACCTCCTCCGTTTGTAAGGCAAAATTTTCCTGATGCCGGTATGCTTGATTTTTCCGATTCTTCCTACAGGTACATAAAAAATAAAATAGGAAATGCTAAAACAGGACCTGTGTTTACACCACCTGATACCGCTGGCGTAGTGCAGTTTCCCGGAACGCGGGGCGGAGCAGAATGGGGTGGGGCTTCTTTTGATCCCGAAACAGGGATGTTGTATGTAAATGCCAACGAAATCCCGATGCTGATTAAAATGAAACCGGTTATCATGGATGGCAATGACGAATCAAAGGGTCAGCAACTCTACACACTGAATAATTGTACGATGTGTCACGGGTCCGACAGAAAGGGTACCCATGTATATCCTGCGTTACTGGGGCTTTCTAAAAAATATTCATTTGCAGAAATATCCGGGCTGCTGCAAAGTGGCAGAGGGCAGATGCCCGCATATCCTAATTTAACAGAAGAAGATAAGACCGATTTGATAGCGTTTTTACTTCGCGACAATGCAGAGGTTGGAGAACAGCAGGCGGCTGCATCTACGCATGTGCGTTATGTACACGATGGATGGAACGAATTAAAGGATCAGGATGGCTATCCCGGGGTGAAGCCTCCATGGGGCACATTAAATGCCATTGATTTAAATAAGGGAGAAATAGCGTGGCAGGTTCCTTTGGGAGAATACCCCGAGCTAACAGCAAAAAATATTCCGGCTACCGGCACACAAAACCTCGGCGGCGCATTGGTTACAGCCGGGGGGATTGTAATAATCGGCGCCACACGCGATGAGAAGCTGAGGATTTTTGACAAAAAAAATGGCAGGCTTTTATGGGAATATCAATTGCCTGCGGGGGGCTATGCTACTCCTGCTACTTATATGATTGATAACAGGCAGTATATTGTTATTGCCGCCGGCGGCGGTGGTAAGGTGGGCACACCTTCAGGAGACGCCTATCTTGCTTTTGCGCTGAAAGAACAGGAGTGATCAATTACTTCATATTTTTTACCTTAGTGTAATTGTTAACCTAAAACACACTATATGGCAGGAACATTTTCGCAAATGTATATCCAGGTTGTATTTGCTGTAAAACACCGGCAGGCATTAATACAACCTTTGTGGGAAGAACGATTATACGAGTACACCACGGGTATCATTCGTAATAAGGGCCAGAAATTACTGGCCATTAATGGTATGCCTGATCATATTCATATTTTTATGGGTATGAAACCCACCTGTTGTTTATCTGACCTGGTAAGGGAAGTAAAAAAGTCCACCAATGAATTTATTAATGACAATGGATTTACAAAATCCAAATTCAACTGGCAGGGAGGCTTTGGGGCTTTTTCATACAGTCATTCGCATCTTAATAATGTTATCCGGTATATTATGAATCAGAAAGAGCACCACCGGAAGAAAACGTTTAAAGAAGAATACATCGCATTCCTGAAGAAATTTGAAATACCGCACGAAGAGCAGTATTTGTTTGACTGGTTGAATTGAAATGCATGTATCATTCCACTGAATTGTTCGACCCCGTTGGGGTCGCAGTTTCTCTTTCTGTATATATTATAAATCTTGTACCCTTTAGGGTGAGGAAAACCCATCCGAAGAAATTGGCTACCGGAATTTGTATTTGCCCCTGAAAGGGTCTTAGGTTTATAACCAAATAATGGGAATGGATTGTTCGACCCCGCTGGGGTCGCAACTTCTTTGTCTATATATATTATAAACCTTGGATCCCTTTGGGATGAGAAAAACCCATCCGAAGAAATTGGCCGCAGAAATTTGTATTTAACCCTGAAAGGGTCTTAAGGTTTATAACTTCAATAATGGAAATGCATTACGACCCCAAGGGGGCCGAAGGTATAAGCAACATCTGCAAGGTCGCAAATGCTTGTGCCTATTGCGAACCATCCCTGGCGAGTTCGACCCCTTTGAGGTCGCAGCTTTTCTGTCTGTATGTATTATAAACCTTGCATCCCTTTGGGATAAGGAAAACCGATCAGTAGAAATTGACTGCAGGAATTTGTGTTCGACCCTGAAGGGGTCTTAGGTTTATAACTTCAGTAACAGAAATGCATTACGACCCCGAAGGGGTCGAAGAAGGAGGGAAGTTTAACCCTATACCTTTTCAAATAAATGATTGGGATAATTCAACGGGTCCTGGTTGAGCAGGTCGCACAGCACTTTATACAGTTCAGGGTAATGCAGTTGCAAACGATCAGGACTTTTAAAATAGATCTCAATGCTTTCTGCCCAGAACTCCTGGAAATCTTTGATCGCGTATTCGGAATATAAGCCGATCGTAAGGATCTTTTCTACATGGTATATTTTATCGCCAATAGAATTGAACTCGCGGAATGAATCTTTAAAATCCTTATCAATGCTTATTGCTGTTTCAAAGTTCTGGTAATACAGCGCATGCGCCATTTCATGCAGTCCAACATTCTGCAGGTCATATTTATTCTTATATCCTTCCAGGAACTGTTTCCAGGCAATATTAATGGTGTTGCCCGTTACATTGCCAATCAGTATCCGGAAAGGTTCCAGTCCAACAAAAGCCTCCGGGAAGATCTGTATGATATTGAAGTGCGACAGCAGGTATTTTCTTAAGCCAAAAGTGAGCTGAATGGCAGCCGCGCTGATCAGGATAGGCATCTCACGGTATCCTTTTTTATCGTGGATGATAAATACTTTGGTATCAATGAATTTTTTAAGCCGGCTGATGAATTTTTCACGGTCAACATCAAGCAGGCGGTTATAATAGGAAAAATGCTTAGTAAGCACCGTGTGCAATACCTCATCGGGAAACTCCAGATCATTGCCATTATATACCAAAGGGCATTTAATATGCGCTTCGTCCTGTGCAACTTTATCGTGCCCCTGCTGATCGGTTGAATCGGTAAGGGTATGCCTGGCAGACCGTGTTAGCCGCCAGATTACTGCAATAACTAATATGATTATTACTATCCAGGTAATCATTCCATTTGCTTGGGGACAATATATAACGTCTTACCCCCCCAATAAATTATCCTTATCATCATCTTCCAGCAAATTGAGGTCAATGGAGTCCTGTCCGGCTATACCTTCAATAGAGCCGCGTATATGTGCGGCATTTAACAATACCTTTTCCAAGTGCTTCTCCCGTGCTTTCCATAATTTCTCCATGGCATCCCTTTCTTTTTGAATGGACAACCGCATAGACAAAAATCCTTCCCTTATGGCTTTCCATTGTTCGGCGAATTCCTGTCCGGTTAAATAATCGTACAGCAAATGCATTTTATCGCCTTTATTTTCCTGCGACCGCGAAGCGTTATATATCTTAATGATACTGTCCCGCAAAATATGAGCCAGAGCCCTCACTTCGGCAAAGCTGCAGATCCATACCCCGTTTTTTTCCCCGAACTGGTTCATATCCTTTGGCATAGCCTGGGTAACGATAACGGCTACGTCGGCGCCCTGTGTTCGCATTTCCGCTTTCAGCTTTTCAATCCAGTCATTGGCAAAGTGCTGCGCTCTTTTGCTTTCATAAATGATCTTACCGCATTCCTGTCCAAACTGGTTGCGTATGGTTTGAATGCAATCAGCACCCCGCGCGCCCTTACTTACTTCCGTAATTACGTCAAACGGAAAGCTGCCTCTCAGCAGGTTTTCCAGCAACAGTTCCTGTACCTCGCCCTGCATTTGCATGGAGCCCTGTTCCGCTTTGCGTTTCATTTCATCCACCAGCTTTTTCTGGTCTTCCAACTGCTTTTCCATCTCCTTCATCCTCAACTGGTATTCGGTTTCTTTCGCGCTTGTTCTCTGCTCTTCCAGCTTCCTGATCTCTTCCCCTATTTTTTGCCGTTCCTTTAACAGGGTTTGCTGGATCTGTATCTCCATCTCCTGCTCCCTGTTTTGCAGCTCCTGTTCTTTTTTGAGGTACTCTAATTGTTTACTGCGGGCTTCCTGCAGTTTTATTTCATTATCCTTGTTGGTCTGTTGCAGCAGGCTCACCTGGTTTTCAAAATCTGCGCTTATACTTTTCCGTATGTTCTCTTCCAGCGATTTCTGCAGCTTTGCTTTTTCATCGGCCAGTTTATTCGCGTATTCCAGTTCTTTTTGCTGTGCCTGCTGCAGCATGGTTTGTTCCCGGCGCAAAAACTCTTCCTGCTTTTTTTGCAGTTCTTCGTCTTTTTGCTTTATATATCTGGTCATCTTTTCACGCAATTCCCTTTTATAATCTTCAGAAACCGCATCTTCCATCGGGAAAGGATGACCGCAATTCGGACATTTTATTTCAGTAGCCATTATCTAAATTTATGCAAGTTTACAAAACCCCTAAAAAATTGATATATTTAGTTTTCCAAAAAACCGGTATGATAACAAGACGATCGCTCATCAAAAAATCTTTGGTACTTTCTTCATTGCTGCAGGCCGGTGTGTTTAAAGAGCTGATGGCAGAGCAGCGTGCAGGCCGTTTCAAAATCGGCGCCTGCGACTGGTCTATAGGAAAAGGAAGCAATATCGGTGCTTTTGAAGTAGCAAAAGCTATTGGTGTGGATGGTATTATGGTAGATATGGGCAGCGTGGAAAACAACCTGCACATCAGGCAAAAAGAAATCCAGGACGCTTATCTTAAAACTTCGGCTCAAACAGGAATTGCCATTTCGAGCCTGGCGATGGGCATATATAACCGGGTGCCGTTTCACTCCGATGAGCGGGTGCAGGAATGGGTAAAGGGTTCCATTGATGCGGCTAAAAATCTAAAAGTAAAGGTATTGCTGCTGGCTTTTTTTAATGCCAGCGACCTGCGCAATGACAATGCCCGGAAAGCAGCCGCTGTAAAGCATTTACAGGCCCTAATGCCTTATGCGGAAGCTAAAGGGATTATACTTGGCATCGAATCTTACCTTGATGCTAAGGAACACATGGAGATCATTGACAAAGTAGGATCCAAAAACCTTAAAGTATATTTCGATTTCCGTAATACCGTCGATGCGGGTCACGACCCTATTGCCGAATTTAAAAAGCTGGGAAAAGATGAGGTATGCGAACTACATATGAAAGAAAATGGTTTCTTATTAGATAAGGGTACCGTAAACTGGAAAGGCGTAAGCGAAGCCATTTACCAAACAGGATATAGAGGCAATGGCTGGATGCAGATAGAAGGGGCTATTCCGGAAGGTGGAGAAACTGTTGAAAGTTACCGTCACAACCTTGCCTACCTGCGCAAGTTGTTTAACAAATGAAACACCGCGTAATTTTTTCATCCCGCAAAGCAGGAGGGAAATGCGAAGCATTCGCGAACACAATAAAATAATACGTAAAAATATACGGATGAAACTAACAGGCGCTTTTGCAGGCATTTCTTTTTCTATTCTTTTTCTTGCGGCCTGCCAGCCATCAAACCCCAAAGCTAAAACGGATCTGCCCTTTTATCTTCCCAACGACCTGGAAGCTACACTATGGGCTGAAACACCGCTGTTCTATAATCCCACCAATATAGATATAGACGCCCGCGGGAGGGTGTGGGTAACCGAAGCGGTGAACTACCGCAATTTCAATAACGATTCCACAGCGTTCTTTCATCACTCTAAAGGCGACAGGGTAATGATACTGGAAGATACGGATAACGATGGGGTTGCCGATTCGTCAACATTATTTGTGCAGGATACCAGCCTCGTATCGCCATTAGGCATAGCCGTTATTGGAAACAAAGTGATCGTTTCCTGCGCCCCCGGCATTATTATCTATACGGATGAAGATGGCGATGACAAGCCCGATAAAAAAGAAATTTTTCTTACAGGTTTTGGCGGAAAGGATCACGATCATTCGCTGCATGCGGTATTGGCCGGCGCCGATGGCAACTGGTATTTCAATACAGGCAATGCGGGCCCGCATACCGTAACCGATAAGAGCGGATGGAACCTGCGATCGGGCAGTATATATACCGGTGGCACCCCCTATAATACCAAAAATGAAGGCAATTTAAAAAGTGATGACGGGAAAGTATGGGTTGGGGGATTGGCCCTGCGGATTCACCCGGATGGCACGGGGTTAAAAGTAATGGGACATAATTTCAGGAACGCGTATGAGCTCACCGCCGATTCATATGGCAATTTCTGGCAGAACGATAACGATGATGAAGTAGCAGCCTGCCGTGTATCGTGGTTGCCGGAAGGAGGGAATGCGGGCTATTTCAGCACGGATGGTACCAGAACATGGCAGGCCGACCAGCGGCCCGACCAGGAGATATTTACCGCGCACTGGCACCAGGAAGATCCCGGCGTAATGCCGGTGGGCGACAGGAGCGGAGCGGGAGCGCCTACAGGCGTGGTATTAAATGAAGGCGATGCGCTGGGAGAAAAATATCGCGGACTGCTATTAAGTGCCGATGCCGGGAGAAATGTGATCTTCGGTTATTATCCGCATAAGGAAAAATCGGGGATGGTACCCGGCGAAAGAAAAAACTTTATCACCTCTTTGAGCGAGGATAACGCTTTATATGTTTGGAACGATAGTGCCGCCAATGTGCATAAAGAAAAATGGTTTCGTCCCAGCGACGTGGCTGTAGGCACAGATGGCGCCATTTATATAGCCGACTGGTACGACCCGGTTGTGGGGGGGCACCAGATGCAGGATAAGAAAGGTTTCGGCAGGATTTACCGCATCACACCTAAAAATAAAACCCTGCGTTCTCCCAAAATTGATCTTACTACAACAGCAGGACAAATAGCGGCACTCCGCAATCCCGCTATTAATGTGCGCCACCTGGGGTTTCTGCAACTGAAGCAACAGGGAGAAGCGGTTATGGAACCCGTTCATGCATTATTGAAAGATAAGAATCCATATATTCAGGCGAGGGCCATCTGGCTGCTGGCACAATTAGGTCAAAAAGGTATAGAAGCTACCGCGGCGTTATTAAAAAGCGATAATGAAACGATAAGGGCCACTGCTTTCCGTGCGTTGCGTGTATCCGTTGCCGGTATACTGCCTTACGCCATTCAACTGCAAAGCGATCCTTCCGCGTTTGTTCGGAGGGAAATTGCTGTTGCGCTGCGTGATCTGCCTTTTGAGCAAACCCAACCCATACTGCTGGAACTGGCAAAGCAATACGACGGGGAAGACCGCTGGTACCTGAATGCGCTGGGCGATGCCATGGCCGGCCATGAAGCGGAAGTGTATCCCCAAATAAAACAATTATTGGCCAGTGATAAAACGCCTGTTGAGTGGGATAAAAGAATGAGCCTGTTTGCCTGGCGTTTACACCCGGCAGCGGCATTGCCCGATCTTTTGCTGCGTGCTAATGAACCCACGTTAGATGCTAAAGAAAGAAGGGCTGCTATTACTGCCATTGCGTTTATGAAAGATAAAGGAGCGGCCGAAGCCATGCTGGCGCTCAGTAAAAATACATTACCCGATGTAGCGGAACAGGCTTCCTACTGGCTTTCCTTCCGCCAGGGTAACGACTGGTATGCATTGTTAGACTGGAAAAAGCTGCATATCAATTCCGCTTATGAGAAAAAGCTGGCTGCAGCAAAAGTAAGGCTGCTGGCGGTGCAGGATGAGCACCTTTCATTAGGCGCCAGGAAAAGGCGGTTAGAACAAATGGCGGCGGATTCATTGGGCGGGCAATTGCTGATCGGTCTTGCTTCGGAAAATAAATTTCCAAAAGCATTGATCCCCGCCATGGAAGAAAGCATTTTCAAAAATCCTGACCTTACCGTGAGGGTGCAGGCGGGAAAATATTTTAAGCAACCCGGTGTGCAAAAAAACTATTCCATAGCTGATATTGCCGCGCTGAAGGGTGATGCGCAAAATGGTAAAACCGTTTTTGCCGGTCATTGCGCTTCCTGTCATAAGGTAGGGAAAACCGGCAGCAACATTGGGCCGGAATTGACGAGCATCGGTAAGAAATTTGATAAGACTGGTTTATTAGACGCCATCATTAATCCCAGTGCGGCAATACTATTGGGTTATGAACCCTGGATCATCAATACCAAAGATGGCGGCTCCTTTTTTGGTTTTCTGATCAGCGAAAATAAGCAGGCTGTAATTATAAAAGATGTAACCGGTCAGCAGCATACCATTGCAACAGATAAGATCAGTACCAAACAAAAGCAAGGTAAAAGCCTCATGCCGGAACCTGGTGTTGCGGGCATATCCGAACAGGAACTGGCCGATGTAGCCGGGTATTTACTGGCGGGCAAATAGGGAGATGCTGACCAGTGTAAATCTATTAGCCCCCTCCCGGGCGGAGAGAGGTTGGGGTGAGGCTTCACCCCCAGTTCATTAAATACTCATTCTAAACAGATACGCATGCAAAAAAGATTTAACCGCCGGAAATTTATCAATACCCTTTCTATAGCGGGGGCGGGGTTGTCCATGGGAATGCCGCATATCGTAAGTGCAAATCCTGATAATGCAAAGCCTGCGCTTTTGGGAGGCACAAAAACATTTCCCCCGGCATTCCCGGGTTGGCCGGTATACGGGCAGCCCGAAGAAAAAGGGTTAATGGAGGTGCTGAAAAGTAAAAAATGGGGGCGGTTAGACGGCACTGTCATGCCTGCTTTCGAAAGCGCGTACGCGAAACAGTTAGGCGCAAAGCATTGTCTTGGCGTATCGAGCGGCACCAGTGCGCTGTATACCATGCTGGGCGCCCTTGATATTGGTCCCGGCGATGAAGTGATCATTCCCGTGTATACTTTTATAGCCACCTACAATGTGGTGGTGCTCAATTACGCTTTACCCATATTTGTGGATACCGATATAGAAAGTTTCCAGGTTGATGCCGGTAAAATAGAAGCAGCGATCACCGCTCAAACTAAGATCATCATGCCCGTTCATATAGGCGGCTCACCGGCTAATATAGATATGATCATGGAGATTGCTGACCGGAAAAAGATACCTGTAATTGAAGATGCCTGCCAAGCGCACCTTGCAGAATGGCGCGGAAGAAAGGTAGGTACGTATGGATTGGCCGGCGGCTTTAGCTTTCAGTCGTCAAAGAATTTAAACTGTGCCGAAGGCGGGGCTATTGTTACCAATGATGAGTCATTTGCCAAAACCTGCTATTCGTTTCATAACCAGGGCCAGGGCGGCCTGCGTGCAGCATATAACCCCGGCGTGGGTACCCGCGGAACCAACATGCGCCTTACCGAATTCCAGGGCAGTATTTTGCTGGCGCAGATGACGCGCCTTATGGAGCAGTCGAAGCGCAGGACGGAAAACGCTGATTACCTCGGTAAATTATTGAACGATATTCCGGGTATCACACCGGCGAAGCTGTATGAAGGCACTACGGCAAGCGCGTATCACCTGTATATGTTCCGCTATAACAAAGATCATTTCGCGGGATTAAGCCGTGCAAAATTCCTTGAAGCGTTGAGTGCAGAAGGCATACCCTGCTCCGGCGGTTATGGCATGATCAACAAAGACAGCTATGTAACCGGTCTCGCCCAAAACAGGCACTACCTCAAAATATACGGCCAAAAGACCATGCAGGAATGGTTAGAGCGTAATCAATGTCCGCAAAACGATATACTGAGCACCGAACAGGCGGTATGGTTTTTCCAGAACATGTTGCTGGGCAGCAGAACAGACATGGATCAGATTGCTGCTGCTATCCGTAAGATACAAAAGAATGCGGCGGCGTTGGGTAAGGCGTGAGTGGAGTAGTGAATGGTGAGAAGTGAACGGTGAAATAGTTCTCGTTTCAGGTTTATCGTTTCACGAAGTGAAAAGTGAGAAGTTGTGTGAAGAATTGAGCTTATCGTTAGTATACTTTGGCTGATGGCTGATCGCTTAAGGCTGGCAGCTCAGGAGGAGAGGTGAGGGGTGAGATCCGGATTTGAAATTTGAGATTGCATTTATTTTCGGATTTCGAATTTTCTGCTTCGGATTTGGCCTTTGAATTTTATCCGCCCCGGCGGACAAGCTTGCCTGCCGCAGGCAGGTTTGGTTCTTGTTATTTGGTATTTGGTGCTTTGTATTCTCCTGTATTTCCTTCGGATTTCGGGTTTTCTTTTTCGGATTTGTCATTTGATCATCTCAGCAAACGCATGCCATATAAAAGGAAATTGTGTTAGATTTAAGAAAAAATGCGTGTATGAAAAAAATATTCATCCCTGTACTTACCATAGCCCTTATATTAATAACGGCAGGATCATGGGCCGGCGACATGAAAGTGGGTATTGGCCGAAAAGCCATTACGCCGCAGGGAGATGTCTGGTTAAACGGCTACGCCAATCCAGCCAGGTTAAAACCCGCTACCGGCATTGCGCATGATATTTGGGCCAAAGCCCTTGTTTTTGAAGAATCGCCTACCAGCAGGGTAGTGATCGTTACAACGGATCTGCTCGGTTTGTCGCACGAAATATCGGTGGATATCGCTAAGAAGCTGAACGATAAATATGGCATCCAACGTTCACAATTGTTGTTGAATTCATCGCATACCCATTCGGCTCCCATGGTTTGGCCTGCCGCCGGCATGTTTTATTATAAGCCCGGTGATATGCAAACGGTGTACAACTATACCCGCAGGCTGGTGGAGGATATTGTTGCTGCCGTAGATATGGCGATGGCTGATCTTGCGCCCATGCAGGTATGGAGCGGGCATGGAGAAGCAGATTTTGCTTTCAACAGGCGCGACCCGGCATTAACGATCCGTCCGGTAGATTTTGATGTGCCCGTGCTTAAAATTGCTACGCCGGGTGGTGAGCTGAAAGCCGTATTGTTTGGCTATGCCTGTCACAATACAACCCTACCCGGCGATTACACCGAAGTGAACGGCGATTACGCGGGGTATGCACAAATTGAACTGGAGAAAATGTACCCCGGCATTACAGCTTTGTTTTTCCAGGGTTGTTGCGGCGACATTAATCCCAATCCGAGGGGTACCATAGAACATGCCATGCAACATGGAAAAACATTAGCTGAATCGGTTCAAAAAGTGATCACATCAACCATGCAACCTGTTCGTGCGCCTGTTACTACCCGTTATGAAACGGTGGAATTATCATTCCGCCCTTTTGATCTGCAGTTGTATCAAAACGATATGGTAACCGGTGATGAATATGTTCAAAGAAGAGCGAAGCTGATGCTGCAGGCTTATAATAAAGGCTGGGATGTAAGTAAATACAGCTATCCTGTTCAGTGCATACGCTTTGGCAAAGACCTTACTATTTTGGCTATGGCAGGAGAAGTGGTGGTGGATTACGCCTTATGGGCGAAGCAAACCTTTAAGAATGAAAATTTATTTGTAGCCGGGTACAGCAATGAAGTGATGTGCTATATTCCCACTAAGCGGATATTGGGTGAAGGGGGGTATGAAGCCAATAGCAGCATGATCTACTATGTGCTGCCCGGTCCGTTTGCCGACAATGTGGAAGAAAGGATACAGGGGGCTGTAAAGCAGGTAATGAAAGGGGTAGGGGTGAAGCCTTCAAAGAAATGAGGTGGCATAACAATTTCGGCTAATAAACAACCATGAAGTCAACTTCAAATCAGTACAATCAGCTACCTGACAGCATCGGCCTTACCATTGAACAGGCAAGGCAAAATGCTTTTATAGTAGTAAATACAGAATTGGTTAAAACTAACTGGGAAATTGGCAGACACATAGTAGAATATGAACAGCGCGGACAAGAAAGAGCAGAGTATGGAAGTAAGCTACTGACAAAGCTTTCCAAAGACTTAAGGCAGCGCTATGGCAAAGGATTTGGCAGACGCAATATTTTGGATATGCGGAATGAAAAACATACGCTTAATGAAAACCTGTCAGTAAGAGAACTTGAAAGACAAATAGATTCTTCTTTATTTGAACGACTTGCATTGAGTAAAGACAAAAAAGGTGTTTTGGAAATTGAGTAAAGAAAACGCGCAAATGGGATTTACATAGTCTGAAACTTTGAACTTTCGGCGAATAATCTCTGTATTTGCCGCTAAATAATTTATCCGGCAGACATACTTTTTTCATCTTTTTGTTGTTACTTCTTCTTTCGCCCAAACCTAATACTTGCTTAAAAAAATAAAATGAAGTATAAAGCATCAATAAATATTTTACTGGCATTGCTTGTTGCGGTAATCCTTTTTCATATCGCTGTGATCGCTAAGGCAATTCCTTATAACATAGCCTGGGGCGGACGACTTCAGAATGACCGGGAAATGTATGTTTTTGAAGCCATCTCCATTTTGATCAACTTATTTTTGGGGCTTGTTTTGCTTATGAAAGCCAGCTATATAAAATTCCGGTTTAAGAACAAAGCAATAAACATCATACTATGGATCTTTCTTGCTTTATTTGTTCTGAATACGGTTGGTAATCTTTTCGCAAAGACAAATTTTGAGCGATCATTTGCTGTTTTGACTTTTGTTTTTGCTGTTCTTATCCTGAGAATTTTGAAAACCAAACATATTAACGATGCAGGCGAAGTAGCATAGACGAAATAGATTTCGCGCAGGGGTCTTCAGAGCCGGGCAACGGTGTGGCGGCGAGCTCCCGGCGCTATAAAAACTATTAAACTTTTGTATTGATCCGAAGTTGCCTGCGGCCGGCATCCGCGGCGGCGGATCAGACCGCACTAACAGCGCATGCAGCAAATCTATCAACACCGGGTTTCAACCGCGAACACAATAAAACCGCCATTCGCATGCCAATACATACCAAATACTAAAAAAATGCCTGTTTTTAATAAAAAAAGAATAGGTTTGAAACAGTTTCAATCCGCACTACTATAACCCGGCAATCAACCCGTTTTATTCCATTTTTAGGATTTTTGGACCCGTGCGATAGCGAAGGAATATTCTTTTTAGCTGTTTGTAAGCAGGTGGAAGTGTTTTAAGCGCTTATAAATATTTAATAATGGAACGTATTGCGTGCAGCAATTCGTTAATTACCATTTTTTGACAACCATCATTTGGGGTAAGAATATACAAAGAACTTTATGAAAAAGAATCTAATGGTATGATAAAGAAAAACGGCTACTAACAGGTTGGCATAAAGACGGGCAGACGAAAAACATTAGTCATCACAACTTTGACCAAGTTGTTCATAAATTCTATTTATACTTGCAACAAAATAATAACCTTTAACCGAGAGGTTTTGCATCAACGGGTGAAACAATAAATCTTCATCTTTTGTACCTTTAATCGGATTCGGTTCTGAGCTGGGCGTTTTCTAAATGCTCCCCAAACGCAGAATCCGACGTTAGCGATAGTTTTATGAGAACATTTATAGTAGACATAATTCCGAAAATTCAGCGATTTAGTAAAAAGCTTGACGACTTAACAAAGTTGACAAATCAACATTGGGTCTCATTAGGAGACATAAATCAAACTAAAAAGGTTTTTATTTTCAGACAAAACAATCAATTACTTATTTCTGAAAATGGTATAGTGGAAAAAGGCTCTTGGGAATATTTAGGAAATCAATCTTTGCTAATTGACACAAAGCAAGAAAGCTATTTATTAAAGCATGGATTTTTTGACGAAAACGTGATAGCTCTGAAGTTAGACAGTACTGATAGCTATGCATTTTTTGTTAATGAATCAAAATATGATAATGAATTAAACAATATTAATGACGTTATTAGATTTTTGAATGACAAATATTTGAAAGAGAATTCAACAAGGGGTTTAGGTGCGACACAAAATCGGACAATCAATCCGCCTGAATATAAAACACTTGACATTTCTGAAGACACTTCATTCTTTGGCGGTATGACTAAAATATATACAATTGAGTTTTTAGATGGGAAAAGGGGAGAAGTTTATTTAAAGCCTAAGAATAATCAAGCATACTATAAAGACAAAAGACCAAACTCATGGGTTACAGAACTGCACTATTATAAAAGCCTTGATTATTGTATTAATGCCCTATATTACTTTTTAGAGACTGGAGATAGATTGGATGATGGTTATATTATCACATACTCCTAAAAACTATTGCTAACAAGCAAGTTGGTATAAATACGGGCAAACAGATAATGTTCATCAACTTTTTTTGAGGTTTTAATTCCGGCAGACTATTGGCCAAAAAAGATATTTATCTTTATCCAGCTTAAAATTAAAGATCATGAGCATACTGGATAGTTTTATAAAAAATCATTTGCCATCAGCAAAGAATTTTCAAATGATAGAACTTCTTTTTTTCTTTTTGACAATTTCGACTGTAGGTTGTAATCATCCAGTCGGTGGAAATTATGAAAGATATAAAAATCACGAAGCATCGTTAAATACCCAAAGTTCAGACGAGGAGAATCAAACAGGTTATAAGGTAATCGGTATAAAAGACGGCGATACATTTGTTCTACTTATAGATGGGAAAGAGCAAACTGTAAGGTTAGCTCATATTGATTGTCCCGAAAAAAAACAACCATTTGGTAATAAGGCAAAACAGTTTGCTTCCGATTTATGTTTCGGGAAGAATGTTACCCTTGTAAATGACAATAAGTATGACAGAAACAAACGCCTAATTTCAGAGATGTTTTTATTGGATGGAACAAACGTAAACAACGAGTTAGTTAAAAATGGATTAGCTTGGCATTTTAAAAAGTACTCCGACAGTAAGGAATATGCTCAATTGGAAATTGAAGCCCAAAAAAATAAAGTCGGGCTTTGGAGTGAGAGCTCGCCTATCGCTCCGTGGAATTGGAGAAAAGGTAAACAAAAGTTAGCCATCCCATTTTGGCGCAAGAATGAGGCGTAGGAAAAGAGTGAAGGTTTCTTGTGCCATGTAAGAAAAGTTGAAAATTAAGTAAAGGTTTCAAAAACCCGTATCTATAGAACGGTGGATTTAGGAAGGACTGTTTTACTATAAAAATCAATGTGATTGTATATTTACTTTCCTATGAGTAGAAAATATAAATTCCACGATAACGATAAATTATATTTCATTTCATTTGCTGCTGTTAGGTGGATAGATGTATTTGTCAGGGAAGCGCTCGTGATTTTTGCGGATTGAAAGGATTAATTGATTTAAAATATAGTTCATAAATATGGCCCAAGAAGGCTATGCACAATGCAATGCCTCATTCTTGCGCCAACATGGGAAAATTACTAACAGCGATTATCAAACACTAAATGCTGTTTCAAAAGCAACCGCAACAAGAGACTTGACAGAACTTGTTGAAAAATTCAAAATTCTTAAAAGAACTGGTGATATTGGAGCAGGAACGAACTATGTTTTAATTGGCTCATAATTGGCTCAATTGGCTCATAATGGGTTCAAGCTTTGAGCCAACCCTGGAGACAAGTTTTCTCAGGCTAAAAAATGATCTTATGAAAGGTTTTTTAGCGCAGGGTCTCATGGCTGCCCGTATGGCCTTTTATGAAGACCCCGGCGCGGCTAAATGTAAATTGGCAGCCCGGATTACATGCTGATATGAATAAAGAAACGAAATTGAATATTATTAAAGTCATTCATACTGCCGTATGGATATTTTTCAATTTCGTAATATTCTACATGCTGTATGCGGTTATTACAAACAGACTCGACAAATGGCTGTGGATTGGTTATGGGCTATTTGTTCTCGAAGGGCTTATATTGCTGATGTTTAAATTTTTCTGTCCATTAACTGTATTAGCCCGGAAGTACACTGATTCTTCTAAGGACAATTTTGATATTTTTCTTCCCAATTGGCTCGCGAGATATACGAAGCTAATTTATACATCAATTTTGGTTGTTATCATCATTATCACGGTCTGTCGGCTTTTGAAATAAGGCTAATGTTTGCTGCAAAGCGGTTTGGTGTAGTTCAAGTGGAAGAATCTTTTGCTCTGGCATTGTTATGAAGCACCGTCCCTCTCTACGGTGTGGAGAGGGAAAGAGGGTGAGGTTATTGCTTTACCTCCGCATCCTTCACGCACCGGAACCCGATATGGTTGGTGGCGGAGCGCCATTCGCCCTTGCCGCGGGTGCCTACCATGTAGCGGGTGCAATACTGGTCGGTGCATAAATACGAACCGCCGCGCTGTACTTTTTTCTGCTGGCCGGGCTCTGCAGGATCGAAAGATGAATCGGGTCCTTTTGGATTTTTAACAACACCTGCTTTGGTAAGCGTGGCATAATAATCGGCCCGGTACCAGTCGCTGCACCACTCCCATACATTACCGGCTACATCGTATAAGCCATACCCGTTGGGCGCGAATTGCTTAACCGGCGCTATGCCCGCGAAGCCATCGCCGGCGATGTCGGCGTTAGGGAACTGTCCCTGGAAAGTATTGGCCTGCCATTTACCGGCGCTTTTCATTTCATTGCCCCAGGTATAGAGGTTGCCTGTTTTGCCGGCTCTTGCGGCAAATTCCCATTCGGCTTCCGTGGGTAAGCGCTTTCCCGCCCATTTTGCATAAGCGGCCGCATCTTCATAGGCGATCTGCACTACAGGATAATTTTCTTTACCGGTAATATTACTATTAGCTCCTGATGGGTGGCGCCAGTTAGCACCATGTACATATTCCCACCATTGCAGGTGATTGTTCAATGCCACCTCATGCGCGGGGGGCGTGAATACCACCGCGCCTGCAACAAGCGCTTCTTCAGGCACGCCAGGGAATTCTTCCTTTGAGGGTTTTTGTTCTGCCACTGTAATATAACCGGTGGCTTTTACAAAAGCGGCGAATTGCTTGTTGGTTACTTCTGTTTCATCCATGTAAAACGGATCAACGTATACCTGGTGTATGGGCCGGGCGTCGTCCATGGCTTCGTGTCCGCCTTCGGTGATGCCCACGGGGTTTACGCCGCCCATGCTGAATGTTCCGCCGGGGATATATACCATGCCATTGATTTTCTCATGATCAGCCGGTATTTCATTTTCCGCTGTTGTTATAAAAGCCGCGCCCCCGCCATTCATGAAGATGGTGCTGTCGCCGGGCGTTAGTCCTTTTGTACAGGAAATGGCGCCGCTGATCTTCATGGCGCTGATGTCGGGTATGATAGCGGCAACTGGTGTGGTTTCCGTTTTATTTTTTCCCTGCCGGCAAGAGACTATGCAGATGATTATAATCGTAATAAAAAGAAAATGATTCAACGTTGATCTTGTTCGCATGGGCTGTGTTTTTGCGTATCCGGCAGTTGCTGTATTTGTTTGCCGGGCACTAAATTACATAAGAATTGTTACTATTGTTTGTTGCGGCGGCGAAGGAAGCGTCTGCAACGATTAAAGCGAAGCCAGACCCTTCCCTGTCTGCCGGCAAGAAAGCTTCGTCAGAGTGACAAGCAGTGGGTTGTTTGTTCGACTTTATTATAAATGCTCAGTCCTGTTACTACTGTCATCTTAACGAAGGAAGCGTCCATACAAACCAGGCATCTGTGTTCATCCCTGACCAGACTCCCGAAAGGTTTTCTCAATATTTTGTATACCGAATGCAGCATCCCCGTTTCATAAACAATAATTTTAGTACTTAAAATACAAAGCATAGCAAATGGAACAGATCAGAAAATATTTTGAAAGTATAACTGCTCTTACAGACAAAGACTGGCTGTTTTTTTCTTCTAAGCTCATCCGGCAGGAATACAGATTTGCTTTGTCGGCCAGGGTCGGTATATCGGCAATGCTGGTGCTTACAGCCACCGGTCATTTTATGTTCACAAAAGGCATGGCGATGATGATGCCAGGCTTTATCCCTTTCAAAACAGAACTGGTGTACTTTACAGGATTTGTGGAAATAGCGGCCGCCATAGGACTGCTATTACCAAAATTCAGGGTACTGACCGGGTGGCTGTTGATCATCTTTTTTATTTTTATACTCCCTGTAAATATCTATGCCGCTATACATCACGTAGATATGGAAACGGCAACGTTTAACGGGGATGGCTTGCATTATTTATGGTACAGGGTACCGCTGCAGCTTTTTTTTATTGGATGGATATACTTTTCATCCATCAAAGCGAAGGATCCCGAACCTGTTAATATTAAGAACAATCAGCAACATGCTTATAGAAAAAGTGTCTGATAAAGACAGTATACCTTTATCAGGAATTACCAGCTATTGCAAAGAAACGGGTATAGCGGAAGTTTTTGTGCAGGCTGATGAAGCCGATGGTTATGCGCTCTATTTTTATCATTCAACAGGAGGAATTCATGAAAAAGTTGTTCATTTTGTTTATCCTTTAAACAGGTAAGCGTGATCTTTTAAGCATTAACCCATCTTCCGGAACCCACCTACGCTGAACCAATGAACAATGCCTATTTTTGCAGGTGTAATCATTACTATGCAAAATAAGTTCAATCTGTTGTTGAAGCTTCCCCAATGGCTGTTACGTTCATTAAAGTATACAGGAATTGGTATCGCTGTTTTGTTGTTGCTCATGTTTCTTTTGCCCTTATTGTTCCCTGATTTTGTAACTCAAAAAATAAAACAATGGGCGAACCGGTCCATTGAAACGGAATTGAACTTTTCGGGTGTGCGGTTGTCTTTCTTCAATCATTTTCCTTCGCTTACCCTCACGCTTTATGATGTAAGCCTGAAAGGCTCGGCGCCTTACCGGCAGGATACCCTGCTGGCTGCTAAGGAAGTGGCGCTGGGCGTAAACGTATTGAGCGTATTAAGCGGCGATTTGCGTATTGATGAAATTTATCTTACCAGTGGTAAGATCAATGTGCAGGTAAATGAGCAGGGCATGCCCAACTACAATGTGTATGTGCCTGAAAAAAAGGAAAAGGACAGTACTGCCACAGACAGCAGCACAGCCTCATTAAAATTAGAACGTATCCAGATTGAAGCCTGCGAGCTGGTTTATCACGACCGCTCTATTCCTTTTCAGATCAGCGCCAGCCGGTTCGATTATGTGGGAAAGGGCGACTTGGCCAGCGCTGTTTTTGAGCTGTCTTCCAAAATAAAAATGGAGGGCCTTCATATCCGGTACGATCACCGGTATTACCTGAGGGATCAGAAGCTGGCCGGCCGTATCAGAACCCTTATCAACACCCATTCGCTCAGCCTGGTTTTTGCGAAGAACAGGATGAAGATCAACCAACTGCCAATGAACTTTACCGGCAGGTTCGATTTTTTGAAAGATGGCTATAGTATGAATTTTTTGCTGAATACGCGTCCTACCGCTTTTGAAAATCTCTTTTCCGCTTTCCCGCCGGCTGTGGTTTCCTGGCTGGATAAAACAAGGGTAAAGGGAGAAGTGGCGCTGGAGCTGGCTTTACAGGGCGATTATATAGCAGCTCAAAATAAAGCGCCCGATTTTTCGATGAAAATGAAAGTAACCGATGGGCTCATAGGAGCCAAAGACAGCAGGGAACCGGTGAAGAATATTTTCCTGGCACTCAACATTGACCTGCCCAATTTAGATATGGAAAAAATGACCATTAAGCTGGATTCGCTGCACGCCGGCAGGGGAAAGGATGAGGTTACGGCCGTTATAGCAACAAAAGGGTTCAGCCGTCCGTTGCTGGAAGGGAAAATAAACGCCAGCGCCGACCTGGAAAAATGGAACAAAACATTAGCGTTCGATTCCAGTTTCGATTTAAGGGGCATACTGAACATGCATGCCCGCTTTAGCGGAACCTATCACCCCCGCAACGGGGAGTTTCCCATTTGTGATGTTGCTTTCCGTTTAAAAGACGGTTATCTCAAAACAGGCTATTATCCCAACCCCCTTACCCAACTGCAGGTAGCCGCTGCCGTTATCAATGCCACCGGCAGGATGGATGCGCTTGAGCTCCGTGTTGATCCTGTTTCCCTTCATTTTGAAGAACAGCCTTTTACCATTGCCTGTAAGCTCTCCAACTTTGATGATCTTTCATACGAGATGCAATCAAAAGGCATGTTGAATATAGGAAAGATCTACCGTCTTTTTGCGGTTGAAGGATATGATGTGAATGGAATGATAGAAACGGATATAGCGCTTAAAGGAAAACAATCGGATGCTGTGGCCGGCCGCTATGAAAAATTAGACAACAGGGGCCATTTTACATTGCACAATATTCAGTTCCGTTCGGATGCATTTCCCCAACCGTTTCATATAGGTTCCGGCGCTTTTCATTTTGAAAAGGATAAGCTGGTGGCTGACAGCATTAACCTGAACTATGGCAGCACCCATGCCGCAGTAAACGGGCGGTTCGCCAATATCATTAATTATCTTTTGAAAGACAGCGCCATGCTGGAGGGTAAACTGAACGTATACACGAAGCATTTACGGGTAGAGGAATGGACGGCTTTAATGCCCTCCAAAACACAGGACAGCAGCGAGGTTCAGGTGGCTCCGGCAACTACCAGCGTGGTAGTGCTCCCGCGTGATATTGACTTTCAACTGGGTGTTGTGGCCGACAGCATTTCTTACCCTGGATTGGATGTGCTTCATTTTAAGGCTGATGCCAGTATGCGGCAGGGACAACTGGAGCTCAGTGATGCCGGCTTTTCTGTAATAGGAACAACCGTACAGATGAAAGCCGCTTACGCGAGCTTAAATGAGCACAGCGCAGCATTCGATTACCAGGTAAGCGCTTCCGGTTTTGATATTCAAAGGGCCTGGCAGGAGGTAAAGCTTTTCCGGGAAATGGCGCCCTCGGCACAATATGTGGAAGGCATTGTATCGCTCAACTACCGGTTGGGCGGATTGCTTGATGCCAATATGTATCCCAACTTTTCCAGCCTGAAAGGCGGCGGTGTGCTGTTGCTTAAGAAAGTGAAGGTAAAGGGACTGAAATTGTTTTCCGCCATCAGCGACAAAACCAATACGGAAAAATTAGGCGATCCCGACCTGTCGGATGTAAATATTAAATCAACTATTGCAGATAATATCATCACTATTGAAAGAGTTAAGCTTAAGGTAAAAGGTTTCAGACCGCGCTTTGAAGGCCAGGTAAGTTTTGACGGGCGGCTGAACCTGAGCGCCCGGCTGGGATTACCGCCGTTTGGTTTGATTGGTATACCGATGAGCATTACCGGCACACAGGAAGCTCCTGTTGTAAAATTGAGAAGATCGAAACAATCGGACGACCTGCATGATGATGATGCTGATGACGAAGACATCCGCGATGCCGCCCCGCCTGTTGTTCCGGCTGCTGAAAAGCCATTGCCACAGGATCAATAGTAAACAGGTGATGATGAATGAAGCCGGCAATTTAAAATCCGGAGGCATACGAAGCATCAGGAACCAAATAAATTATAAATCCGAAGCATAAAAATCCTAGATTCGAAGGGAAACGCTATAATTAGAATGACCCTTGTAAAGGGAGGCAAACCAGCGGAAACGAAAAAATCATTGCCATACATTTGTGCTGCGAACCTGTAAACCTGCACATTACTCAAAATTTCGGGCAAATACTAAAAAATATTGCAGGTTACAAGCCAATCGCCTATTTTTCAGCCGTTGAACCGGTACGGTTCATTCATTAAAACTAACAGGGGAGTAAATTGGTAATGGTTAATAATATCCGAAGCATATGTGCGGTGGTGGTTTGTTTATTGCTGCTGGTTCCGGCAAGGGCGCAGTTCCCGGAGTATCACCTCCAGTTATTTGATTACCCAAGCGGTATCCGTCCCGATGCTATAACCGCAATGGACAAGGATCAAAAAGGGATGCTCTGGATTTTATACAGGTCGCAGGTGCAAAGTTTTGACGGAAAGGAAGTGCAAAATTTCCGGCCTTCTCCCAGGGTAAACAGCCTGCTTTGTGATAAGGAAGGCCGCATATGGGTGTGCGCTGAAAAAGAGGTTTTTCTTTTTTCCGAAAAAACAGGAACATTTGGCGCTGTGGCTGTTGAAGCCGATAAGGAGGGACTAAAAGTTGGACCCGTTATTGAACTGCCGGACGGAAAAATATGGATGCTCACCAACAAGGGCTTTTTTGAGTTCAGCACGGTAAAACAGGAATTTAAGAAGCTGGAGCCGTTCTTACCAATGGCAACCGGACTGCTTACGGATATTTGTGTGTTATACCGCGATGTATTATTCGTGCACAATAACAATTTTATTTACCGCTATAATATAAAAACCCGCCGCACAGACAGCATAGCCGGGGGACAGATTTATGGTATTTTTCCGGTAAGCGAAGACAGTGCGCTTATTAGTATGCGTTATGCTTCACCGCAATGGTACCGGTTTTCAACAAAAACGGTTACTGCCGCCTCGCTTGGTAATGACCTTACCGGGCCGTTTAGTTTTAGAAACATGACGGCCATTTCTCCTTCCCGTTTCCTGATGGCTTCTTCCGAAGGCATTTTTGAATATGACGTGGCGAAAAAACAATTTCTGAAGCAGCATTTTTTTCTGAATGGGAGAAAGGTAGCGACTAATGAATATGCCAGCTTTATTTTTTATGATGAAGCGGAAGGCTATGCCTGGATAGCTACAACAGATGGTATTGCACGGTTCGCTTTCAGGAACCAGCCCATGGCACTTATTAAAATAAGCCAGATGAGCGATGAGATATCTGCCAATATCAATGATGTGCGTAAGATCATACAGGATGAAAAGGGAGATTTGTGGATTGCTACAGGTTATGGCTTTGCCTGCTGGAAGAAAAGCAAAAACGAATGGATTTTGTTCCCCCCCGCCAAAGACGACAGCAGCAGGTTAAGTCATGAATCAATACGGGGAATGGTATATGACGGCAGGTACCTCATACTTGGCCCTACCAATAAGGGGTTGTGGTTATTTGATATTAAAACCCGGCAATACAGACGGCCGGATTATGATTCGGATGAAACGAAAAGAATAAGCGAAAGAGATTTTGTAAATGATATTATCACCTTACACAACGGCAACCATGTTATTGTTGCGAATCGTGCTGTATATATATTAAATGGGAAAACTTACCGGCTCCGGCGGCTTATTCATCCGGCAATAGGAAAAGGAGCCGCCAGTTTTTGTGCGCAGGGAGGCGATGGGATAGTATGGATTGCAACAGTTACGGGCGTGTACTGCTTCGATGCGGAGATGAACTACCTGTTAACTGTACCTGAAGATTTTAAAAGTAATGTAATTACCCACGGCTATAGTGGGTTTATAATGCAGGATAATGGTTTGCTGTTTTCATCTACAAAGGGATTATATACCCTTTACTATGAAAATGGAAAAGTAGTGAGTAAAAAAATAACTACTGTTTTTGATAACATGGGTTTGTATACGGTTTACCGTGACAGCCAGGGAGTTATTTGGGCGAGTTCAGAAAATGGTATTTACCGCTTTGATCCCAAAACGGCTAAACTGAATCTTTTTGACCGTTCCGATAATATACAGGGATATGGCTTCAACAGCAACAGCTGGTTCAGGGACAGGGACGGTATTCTTTATTTTGGAGGACTGAATGGTATCAATTACTGGCAGCCCGAAACGTTTTCAGCTCCTTACCAGTCATTTGAAGCGTATATCAGCAAAGCAAGGATCGGCAATATGGATTACTCCATGTATGCTTTTGATACCCTGGGGCCGGTTAATTATTCAGACAGGTCAATGGGAGTGACGTTTGCCGCCGTATACTTCAATAACCCCGAGAAAGTAAGGTACCGGTATAAGCTCACCGGGCTGGATACGGACTGGAAAGAGATTGGCAGTAGCAGTATTGTGCGCTTTTCATCGCTGGCGCCAGGCAGTTATCTCTTGGAAATGGAAGCGAGCCTGAACCAGGTTGACTGGAAAAAAGCAAATAACACCCTTGCTTTCCGTATCCTTAATCCTTTTTGGATGACATGGTGGTTTATTGCATTGTGTGTTTTGCTGGTAGCGGCCATAATAATGCGCGTTATTTTAAATCACAGGCGTAAAATCAATTTGCATAAGGAGGAGCTGGAAACCGCGCAGGCCATCAATTATTTTTCCTCCAGCATTTACGAAGCCAATGACATAGAAGCCATCCTGCCGGATGTAGCCAGGCATTGTACTGAGCGCTTCCATTTTGAAAACTGTGTAATATATACTGTAGACAGGAAGGCAAAAGTATTAAAACAAAAAGCTGCTTCCACAGGCCAAGCTGCTACAAGCCAGCCTGCTGAGGTTTCTGCAGAGAGCGGCATTGCCGGCCGGGTGGCGCATTCGGGCAGAGCAGAGATCATTTATGATACCACCAGGGACCCGCGAAATAAAGATAATGAAGAACGCATACTTTCGGAGATTGCCGTTCCTGTAGTTACCGATGATAAAGTATGGGGCATTATATATTGCGGGCACACTAAAAAAGGATTTTTTACGCAAAAACATTTATCGGTGCTTACCACCATTGCTTCACTTTGCGCCAATAAAATCATAAAAACAAAAGCCGACAGGGAAAAGACGCGGGCCGAGTCGGTGCTTATGGATACACGGCAAAAAATGGCGGAGGCTGAAATGCAGGCCTTAAGAGCGCAGATGAATCCTCATTTCATCTTTAACTGCCTTAATTCCATTAACCGCTACATTGTAAAAAGCGACCAGGCAACAGCATCCTTATACCTCACCAGGTTTGCCCGGCTGATACGGCTGATACTGGATAATTCCAACAACAAGTCTATTACATTGGCCAGTGAGCTGGAAGCATTAAAGCTGTACGTTGAGATGGAAGGCATCCGGTTTGAAAAAAAATTCACCTGTGATATCAGCTTTACCGCGGAAGTATACCCCGAAAGTGTATATGTTCCTCCGTTAATTATACAGCCTTATGTAGAAAATGCCATCTGGCATGGCTTATTGCATAAAACAACGGAAGGGTATTTATCTGTTCACATCAGCCGGAAAGGGAATGATATACTGCAATGTATTATTGAAGACAATGGTGTGGGCAGGCAGAAGGCTAAAGAATTAAAAAGTAAAACAGCGGCTTCAAGAAAATCGTTGGGGATGCAGCTAACCGAAAGCAGGCTGGTATTAATGGGCCGGCAGGCAGGGTTGAATGCTTCAGTGGGTATTGAAGACATGAAGGATGCGTATGGGGAAGCGCTGGGGACAAAAGTTACACTAAACATTCCTGTGGATGAAACTTAAAAATAGCTGATATGATAAAATGTGTGCTGGTAGATGATGAAACAAACGCCCTCGAAATGATGGAGTGGCTGCTGAAAACCTATTGCCCGCAGGCCCATATTGTGGCAATGTGCAATACCGCGGAAAAAGGTATAGAAGCTATTAGCAGGCATAAGCCCGATGTAGTGTTCCTTGATATTGAGATGCCCAGGATGAATGGTTTTGATATGCTGGAGCAGGTTAAGAACGTAACGTTTGAGATCGTGTTTTGTACCGCCTACGATCAGTTTGCTATAAAAGCTTTTAAATATGCCGCGTTAAATTATTTATTAAAGCCTGTTGATCCCGATGACCTGAAAGCAACCATGCAACGGGTAGAAGAAAAAAGAGCTGTTCCCAGCAAGGAGCAGTTTGCGTTGCTGCTCCAGCATATTAACCGCCCGCCAAAATCAACGCCTTCCCGTATTGCACTTACAACGGGCGAGGGACTGATATTTGTGCCTACAGCGGAGATTATTTATTGCAAAGCGGAAAGCAATTATACCAATGTGGTGCTCACGGGCGGCAGGAAGATCATGGTGTCGAGGGTGCTCAAGGAGCTCGATGAAACATTAAGCGGCCCCGATTTTTACCGGGTGCACAGCTCCTTTCTCATCGGTATCAATCATGTAAAAAAATTTGTTCGCGGCGAGGGCGGGTATATTGTTATGGATAATGATGATAATATAACGCTTTCCCGTAGCCGCAGGCAGGAGTTCATGGAGCTTTTTTCAAGGTTCTGAATCATGGAGCAAAAGGCTGTAACCGCTTTTGTTTTCTGCACCGGTATCCCTTTTTGAGGCAGCAGATTTTTTGGCAGCAGGCAAAATTGTCATCTTATGGTAATTCACTTTTCCAGGTTACCCTCCCCGGGCGAAGAAAAGGATAGCCCTTTTTCGGCTAATTACACAGGGAATAATACCGATTACTAAAAAGAACGGCAAACCCTCTTTACTTTCAAAATAGCATGATACATTTGATCAGGTTTTTCATAGGATATTGGATTTTAAAAGCGGGGTGCATTTTTATGCTGCCCCTTTTTTTTGCCCTTTTTTGCTTCGTTACCGGTAAAATGTACATCGTAATCAAAGCTCCTTTCCGAAAACGCTCCGTATTCCCTGCCAGCCCTGCTTACCGGACAGGCTGGGTTTTCGGACGGCTTTTGGTTACTTTTTCCCCAACATTATTTTTTGCGATGATAATGGTCTCTTATATTTAACCCGATGCTTAAGGCCAAGCTGAGTAAAAAAATCAGCAATGTGGCGTTCTCTACAAATTTTGGGTTTAGATCGGCCCCTGTTAATTTGAATATAAGGAAATGGATATAGGAATCAGAATGGTCGTGGTAACCCAGCTTTTCCCGCACAGCCCAGTGCCAGTCTGTACAAATGCAATATCCCCAGCCATACCATATGCCGAGTATAAACCAGGAGAAGGACGTGAGGAAAAGGGTGATTAAATGCAGTTTCCGGGTGTATGGAAAAATCCATCCTGCCATATTAAACAGGGTAAACAGGGTATGAAATACAAAGAAGGAAATATTGATAAGCTGGTACCACATGCGGCTGTTGTAAAATTAGCATGAATCAAATCATATCAGGAACGCTATCTTCAACGCAGGGCTTAGCAATTGACCGCTACTGTATTTTATTAAACCGCAGGTGCATGATCCTGCCATCGTTTACCTCGAAACCAGTTATTTTCTTATTGTTGTCTGAGATCGTTTTTAAATGCCTCATCCACCAGTAATCGGTAAAGAGATGGTCTTTTTCCACCAGCTTCAGCTTGCTATCGTTATACTTATTGCCGGTTAATACCAGTTCATGATCTTTTACAACGATGGCATACTTACAATCCAGCTCCGGGCAGTAGTACACACCTGCATACTGCTGTAGTTGTTGTGCTGTTTGCACACTATCGGTGGTATATTTTATCAGTAACCGGTTATTATCCGGCCAGTATTGATTTACCAGCACGCTTTTATCGGGTGCTGTACTAAATACGAATTTTATCTCCGGTGATTTGGCTACGGTAAAGCTGTCTTTCAACCCGGGGTACAACAGATCCGAGTTCCCATAACGCTCCCAGTACAATTTCCGGTTGCGCAGCACAAAGCTGAATTGTGCACCGTCTTCTGAAATAAAATCACCGGTAAAATTTTTTACACGCCCTTCATCTTTTATAATAGCGCGGCTGCTGTCAATCCTTATGTCTGCATTTACTTTAGCTGCTGTGTCTTTGATAAACAGATCAACCAACTGGTAAGTCTTTTCATAGGTATTCACTTCTGCCAGGTTGCTGAATATCATAAAACCCATTTTCAGCTCGGGGAATACGGTGAGATATGTTCTGAATCCTGCATCACCGCCGGAGTGGGAATATTGTTTAAAGCCTTTGTATGTATCGGAAACAATGCCCAGCGCATAGTTTAATTCCACACCGTTGTTCAGCTTTCCTTTCTGCACCAGTTGATCAATATCGGCGGCTGTGCCCGCAACAGGGGTATAAAAATTCATCACCCATTTTGAAAGGTCGTTGATATTGGTAAACAGGCTGGTGGCGCCGGCATTGGAATAGGAGAGTACACTGTTGGAAAATGTAAAGAGATTTTTCCGCTGGTAGGAGTAGGCACGGTTCTTCTCAATCTCGGTATAGTCATCGTGAAAATGCGTTTGCTTCATGCCCAGCGGTTTAAAGATAGCGGAGTCTGTAAACCTGCGGAGCGATTGCCCTGTAACTGCTTTCACAATTTCAGCCAGCATGGTAAACCCGCTGTTGGAATAGCTGTATCGTTCTCCGGGCTTAAAATTCAATGCCTGCTGTTTGCCCAGTATTTTTACAATATGATCCTGGGTAATCACATCGTCTAAACGGGTGCCTGCAATGGCAAGCAACTGCCATTGATCGCGGATGCCGCTGGTATGATTGAGCAGGTGGCGGATCGTGATCTTTTCTTTAAGGTAGGGAAACCAGGGCAGGTATTGGTGAATGTCATCATCTAACCGCAGCTTTCCCTGGCGGGCGAGCAGCACGATGCTGTAGGCCGTAAACTGTTTGGATACCGAAGCCATATGAAAAATGGTTTCAGGAGAAACAGGGATACCATACTCGAGGTTGGCCATACCATATCCTTTGGCGTAGATCAATGAATCGTTGCGCACCACGCCAATGGCACAGCCGGGTGTGTTGGGATTGTTCCATTGGCTGAAAAGCTTATCAATTTTTTGCGCAACAGAATCAGGAATGCTTTGGGTGGTTGCATTATTTAGCGTCAGAAATAAAAAGACGGAAGCAGCAAGGAGCTTAATGGATAGGTTCATACAGCATCATTGTGGAACAAATATAGTAGATTGGAGTGGGAGGGGGGAAGAGGGTTATTAGGCTAAATTAATATTTTGATGTGCTATATCCCTTTTAATTTCGAATAATGTAAAAACCAAGAGGCGTAGCCTCGGTTCATTCTATTATAAAGAATATAACTACATGAAATACTATAAAATGAAAAAGCATAAAGCGCCTGTCCGTGAAATTACCGGCATTGCCAACAGCGCAATGACGACTACTGCACGATATATAAGCAAATGCAAATTGTAATTAAGCACAGTTCCGGTAAAGCGGCGGAGCCACCACTGCGAGACCTGTGCCTGAATGAAACATTGATTTTAGGGTGTGTAAAAGATTATTCAAAAACTACCTGTATTTCTTCTGTGTATGGGAGCACGAGGTTCATGTCGTCAATGGCAGTATACTGATACCAGTCAGTATAGTGAATTCCACGTATTTCTTCTACATACAAACCATCAATATCATAGAGAACATATTCAAAAACATTATCTCTTCTCTCGCCAAGTATGACGGCGTTTTTAACAATGAGTTCGAGTTTTTGAACTTCAGTGAGCACGGAAAATTGAGCTATGGTTAAAGACATAGGAATTGGTTTTTAGGATGAATTGGATTCCTCAAAGGAAATGCACCCGGCCCGTAAAAAAAATAGAATAAGATGTTTTTGTTTTGTAATAGAAATACGACAAACCGCTGATCTCCCTGTATTTTTACGATGGCCCCGTGAAACGATAAACGTGAAACGAGAAACCGCTCACTTCTCACCTTTCACCTCTCCCGTCTCACCCGGCCCTATCGGATCGTGTTTTCCAAAACCACTACAGAAGGCCCGGTTAATAGCCATTTTTTACCCAGCCCCGTGGTATCACCCTGCGGTAAAAAATATACAAAAGAACCCAAAACAAGATCAATATCCCCGTCACCATCCATATCGCCCGCATCCATTACCACCCATCTACCCTTTGGAGCTTCGGGAAATGAATAATCGTCAAATTTTAAATTTCCTATATTTTTCAAATAAATAAAGCTTTCTTCCGGGTAGCGGAGATAATCGGGGAAAAAAGAGATGGCAGCTATATCCAGGTCACCATCCAGGTCATAATCCCGTACCATCGCTTTATAAGCGCCGTTCATTTGGTAGAAATACGATTGCGTAAAGTTGGATTTACCATCATTCAGAAAAATATAAATGCCGTGATAGTCCTTTAATACCGGTGTTTTGTCGGCATTGTCTCCACAAACGTATAAGATGTCATCAAAACCATCTTTGTTAAAATCCGCAAGTTCAATATACTGGGATCCATTCAGGGGCAGGAAGGATAACAGCCGTTTTTCCTTAAATGTACCCGCTCCCTGGTTTTCATACAAAAAAACACCCTCATCACCCTGTGCCATGAGCACATAAATATCGGGTAATCCATCGTTATTGGCATCCTTAATAATGGCCGTGATCGCACCGGGCTTATCGCGCAGGGCCCTTTTGTTATAACCTCCTTTCCCATTGTTTTCGTACCAGGCCAATTGCCCGGTCTGGTTGCCAAATTCACAGGCCACAATATCTTCAAATCCATCGTTATTCAAATCGCCGTATGCTATACAAACGGGCCGCTGTAAATTTGGAATAATGATATTCCCGGGTTGATATCCCGGCTGCGGTTCATTTTTTACCCATCGTTGTATAGCACCCCCGGGAGCATCCGTTGGAAAAATTCCGTTCCCGGTAGTTGTGAGGTACAGCCCGTTTGCTTTTTCATCAAACTGAACAGGCGTTGATTGCAGCGGGATGCTGTAATTTTCTTTAAGATCGGGGGTTAGAAAGGTTAAAACATTACGCCTGCTTTTTCCATCACTATATGCGATGCCCCGGTTATCAGGAAGAATTTTGACCATAGTGGTCAGCGAAGGGCGATGAGAAAAGGAAGCTTCTTTGTATTTGAAATGCTGCAGTCCCATCCGGATTGCACTTTTGCGAAGGGGAGGCGGAATGGTATCCGGCGCATGCTCCATAAAATATTGCTCTATTTTGTGCCAATCCGCTTTTGCCAGCACCGGACTTTCCGGATAGATACCGGCATTACGTACAATATCGCCGCTTACGCCGGGATCAAACAAACTATCGGGTCTGAACCCGCCGCTGTATATGCCCATCTGGTACCCCATAGCCGGAAGCACATCTTCTTTCCAAATGGTTTTTGTTAATAATTCAGGACTCACAAAAGCATGGCACCGGCTGCAGTGCGCTATCGCCAGCTCTTTCCCTGAGCGCCCCGAAACAGGTGGTTCTTCAAATTGAACTTTATCATTTTGTCTTTTAGCTGTACATGAAACAAGCAGGTATAATGAAATGCAAAATGGGATTAGTTGTCTCATAATAAAATTACAAATACCGAAACCAAAGCTTTCAATAAAAGTAAGGATTAAGTTCAGTTCTGATGCTCAATTTCTGAAAACCTGCCAGGATCAGGCAGAGCTGCCGGCAATAAAGCCCTGTAGCGGTATCCCTTTCGTATAGCGTTTGCTGATAAACAGGTGTATTTCAAAAGTAATGCTTAACACATACTATTAAATACACCTGTTTATATGCGGCGCTCTTTCTGCCTAAAATATTTTTGCATGATTGCGTGCTATATGTGAGCCACCGGCTTTTTTACTGAATGCTGCCTGGTTTTAATTTTTTCAAACGCCTGCTGCAGATCACTGATCAGGTCACCGGCATCTTCTAATCCCACGCTTAGCCTGATGAGGCTGTCTGCAACGCCGGCGGCTTTCCTCTTTTCTGCCGGAATAGACAGGTGGGTCATTTGTGCGGGATGGCACAACAGGCTTTTTACACCGCCCAGGCTTTCTGCCAGCTTAAAATATTGGGTGGAAGTAACAAATGCAGTGGCGGCTTCTTCTGTATCATCTTTGAGGGTAAAAGAAACAACACCGCCAAAACCCTTTGATTGCTGAGCCGCAATGGCATGATTGAAATGCGATTTTAATCCCGGGTAATAAACTTGGTCAACATCGGGATGTGATTGTAGAAATGCTGCTACAGCCTGGGCATTAAAACAATGTTGCTTTACGCGCAGGTGTAAAGTTTCAATGCCGCGTATCACCAGCCAGCTATCGAACGGAGCCAAAATGGCGCCACTCGCGTTTTGAATGAATTTTATTTTTTCGCCTAACTCTTTTGTTTTGGTGATCACAAGACCGGCTATCAGGTCGCTGTGGCCGCCAAGATATTTGGTAGCAGAATGAACGACAATATCTGCACCCAGCTCAAGTGGCTGCTGAAGCGCCGGTGATGCAAAGGTATTGTCTACGCACAGCAAACACCCGCTGGCCTTTGCAATGGCAGCCACGGCCCGGATATCGGAAATTTTTAACGTAGGATTGGTAGGTGTTTCAATCCATATCAGCCTGGTTTTGGGAGTAATGGCGTTAAAAACATTTTCGGCCCGCGTTGTATCAACGTAGTTTACAGTGACGCCGAATTTCCCGTAAATGTGTGTGAACAGGCGGAATGCGCCGCCATAGATGTCATCCACCGCCAGTATTTCATCGCCGCTTTCCAATAATTTTACTACCGCGTCAATAGCTGCCAGTCCGCTGGCAAAAGCAATGCCTGTGGTTCCTTTTTCCAGCGTGGCAATAAGGTTTTCGAGCGCCTGCCTGGTAGGATTGCCGGTGCGGGCATAATCATAACCCTTATTTATACCGGGGGCTTCCTGGATAAATGTGCTGGTTTGGTAAATGGGTACGGCAATAGCTCCGGTTAAAGGATCAACGGGAATGCTGTGAATAAGGCTTGTTGCGTTGTTGCTCATCTTTTTTTGATTTAAAATGTGAATTAATTGGGTAAAGAACACTTATCAAAAAAGCATACCGGGGAGCAACAAAAAAGCTCGTCCGATAAATCAGACGAGCTTCAAATATTGTGTTACACATATTGCGGAGCTATGAATCTGGCTTATCTCCCACGCCGTTGGCGTGATGGAATTGGCACCTTCCCTTTTATTCCATGCGGCATAAAAGGAGGTTGTCAAGGCTTCGCAGGGCCATTACCCTCCACCTTTCTTGATAAGTATTCCGTAAATCATACGGTGTAAAGAACTGCAGCAAAGGTAATGGCATTATTTTCTTACCAGCAAATTTTTTTGAGTAAATATTTATTGACGCTGATCATAAAATCAAAAAAACAGGGCAGGAGCATCGCGCCTGCAGCAAAAGAAAAAATTAAAATAATTTATTAGTCTACTTATTTGGTAGACTAATAAATTGATATTAGTTTTGCCTCTCCTTTTACAAAATCAATCCCTGTACAACAAATGAAAAAAATGCTGAACACACTTCGATGTAGTACTCCACAGAAATAACAAAACCCTGTTATACCAGCAACTGTTTTCCAAACTAACAATTTTAGATCCCATGTCATTGAGGTTATTCATTTCATTCGTTCTTTTGGCAACTATTGGAACTGAGGCTCAGTCGCAGAGCCGCATTAGCGGATATGTGTTTGATAAAGAAAGCAGGCTTCCTGTTCCGGATGTGAGCATATCATCTGCCAACAAAAAAATATTTACAAAAACCAATAAGTCCGGATTATTTGTACTTGAACCGGCTGCCCGGATTGACAGCATCATTATTTCAGCCGTAAATTATAAGTATCAGAAACTTCCCGTTTCAGATAAACTTATCCAGGTATTTCTTCAGCCTGAAGGCACGCAGCTTGCAGAAGTAATTGTATCAGCGAACAGAGAGCTGCAACCCCGGTCAGAAGCTCCTATTGCTATACACACTATTTCAAAAACTACGATTAATGACACCAAGGCTACACGTCTTGATTTGTTGCTGAACAAGGTACCTGGCGTGTTTATGGTTGATCTGGGCAACGAACAACATGCCATGTCTATACGCCAGCCTATGGGATACAGCAATATGTACCTGTACCTGGAAGATGGTGTTCCTATCCGTACCGTTGGCGACTTTAACCACAACGCGTTGATCGAAATAAACCAGGCAGCAGTAGAGCGGGTAGAAGTAATTAAGGGGCCGGCTTCTTCATTATATGGAAGTGAGGCTGTTGGCGGCGCTGTTAATTTTATTACACCTGCTCCCTCCCAGGCCCCTTCCGGTAAAATTCAAATTGAAGCGGGCAGCCGCGGGTATAAAAGAACCGATTTTTTTGCTTCTAATTCTTTTAAAAAGTTAGGATTATATGCAGGAGGTTATTTTGCGGATAGAAATGAGGATGACAGGCAACATAATGATTTCAGAAAGCTTGCGTTAACATTCCGTGCCGACTATCACTTTGACGAAAAAAGCCTGTTGAATTTTACGGCGGATTATATCAACTATAAAACAGACCAGGTGGGCGGGTTAGACAGTACCAAATTTTACGGTAAAGACTATGAAAGCTTTTACAGGTTCACTTACCGGAAAGTAAATGCTTTTAGGCTGAAAGCAGCGTTTGAGCATACCTGGAATGAGCATAATAAAACAACCATAACACTGTTTCACCGGAATACGGCAATAGGTCAAAACCCTTTTTACAGTATTGGGGCTGTACCCGGCAACCCTGCTAAAGCTAAGGGACAAATTAATGAAGACGCATTTAGCAGCTATGGCGTCATTGCCCAGCACAGAAAAAATTTCAACTTCCTTAATGCAAGGTGGATCACGGGTGTTAGCGTGGATTTCAGCCCCGCTACTTACTATGCAAACTACATTGATATAGATGTTAATGCAGACAAGGTATACTATGCATATACAACTACCGATTCTGTGCTTACCAATTATAAAGTTGATCTCTTTAATTCCGCCGTTTATACGCAATTTGAAATTAACCCTGTAGAAAAGCTTAAGGTGCTTGTAGCGGCGCGGTACGACAGAATGGATTACGATTTCAGGAACCTGCTTCCGCCCGGATCTTATTCAGGAGCTGCAGACGCTTCTAATTATTTTTCGTATTTCACTCCCAAAGTTGGATTTACGTATGGCTTTACAAATACCAAAGGTTTATACGCTAATTATAGCGTAGGCTTTGCACCACCCAATATCACAGACTTATTTACAGGCGTACAGGTGCCTACCCTTAAGCCCTCAACTTATAACAACTATGAGATAGGAGGCTGGTCAGGCTTTAATGAGGGAAGAGGAAATGCAGATATCGCGCTTTATAAAATGGATGGTAAAAATGAGATAATGAGTGTGAGACAGGTGGATGGAACTTACAAAAACCAAAATGTAGGGGAAACAACACATTATGGTATGGAGGCAAATGCCCGTTATGAAGTGGTGAAAGGGTTAACACTAAGAGCCGGCGGAACCATTGCTCACCATGAATATAAAGATTATGTGAGAAACGATAAAAATCTTTCGGGTCATCACATGAGCCAGGCTCCTCCGTATTTTATCAACAGTGAGGTTAGTTACAAGCCACATTTTTTTAAAGGCTTTAGAATTTCATTTGAGTGGCAGGGCATGGGAGGCTATCATACCGACCCGGAAAATACCGCAAAATATAAAGGCTTTAACATTTTTAACGCCAGAACAGGGTACCAGTTTAAATCGGTAGAGGTTTGGGTAAACTGTTTGAACGTAGGAGATGCTGTATATGCTACTACGGTAGAAAAAAGTTCGTGGGGAACCACATATCGCCCCGGTCAGCTCAGAACAATTAATGCTGGTATTGCATGGAAGATCAACAAAAGCAATCAATGATGAAATTTACGGTGTATAGCCTTCTGCTCATTTTTCTCTTATCCTGTAACTCCAGGGAGCAAAAGTTGAAGCAGGTTGCAACAGACGAATGGGGAATTGCGAAGGATAGCGCTTTTTCAGGATCCTGCCCCAACCTGTTTAAAGGAAAGGATGGAATAACGGTTATAAGCTGGTTGCGTGATATCTCAGATACGGCATCTGTATTGTGTTATGCGGTATCTGAAAATGGAACTCACTTCGGCTCAGCAATAACGGTACCCGGCAGTGATAATGCATATCCGCACGGTGAAAATTTACCCAGGGTAATCATAGCTCCAAACGGAAAAATTTTGGCCGCCTGGGGAGCGTCAAATCCCAATCCTGAAAATCCTTATTCGGGACTTGTTTATTATAGCTGGTCATTAGACGGGGGTAAGAACTGGACAACCCGCAAAACATTAAGTAAGGATACAAACAGTGTTGATCAACGCTATTTTGATATAGAAATATTAAAGGATAACACGGTAGGAGTAATCTGGCTCGATAGCCGGAAGAGCACAGACAAGGAAGGCTCAACCCTGTACTTTGCAACTTTTGACAGCAATAGCGAACTGGAAAATGAAAAGCCTGTTGACATTTCCGTTTGCCCCTGCTGCCGTACAGACCTGTTTGCTGATCAGCAGGGAAACCTGCATGCCGTTTACAGGAAAATAATTAATGATTCAATAAGAGATATGGTTCATGCCGTTTCTTTTGATAACGGAAATACCTTCGCGCCGCCTGAACGTATCAGTCCTGATAATTGGGTGATCAATGGCTGCCCGCACACTGGGCCTGCCATAGCACAAACACCCGAAGGTCTTTCTTTTGTTTGGTATACTTCGGGAAATGGCAGTGGTGTTTTTTATGCAGCTTCAAAAGACAATGGTAAAACGTTTTCAAAAAGAGATGCTGTGAGTAGCAGGCCTTCCGCCAAACACCCCCAGTTAGCAGTTGCCAAAGCAGGTGAACAATTGATCGTATGGGATGAAAGCGCATCAAAAGGCAATCGCATAGGCCTCGAAATCAGGTCTCCGTGCGGGAAAAAAATGCTAACAACGTATTTAACAGACAGCACCGGTTACGCGTCTTTTCCTGTAATAAAGCCGTTTGGCAACCAGTTTATAGTGGCTTTCTCCGGTAAAAAACAACCGGATGATGAGGAAAAGGTTTTTTATAAGATAATAAAACCGCTTTGACTTGCTTCCTGTGGACCGCCCCGGTTGGTGTCTACACCAACCGGCAACAATTTGAAATGCACCCACGGTAAGCCACTTTATTAATGATAAGAATAGATCCGTTAAGTTATGATACGAAATAATAAATATATATATACAGGCATTACATGTATGCTTTTCAGTTTGGGATCTGTTGCCCAGACTCATAATGTAATTACTGAAACTTTCCGGGTATCAGGTAATTGCGAAATGTGTAAGGAACGGATAGAGCAGTCGGCGCTGGGGCTCAAATCTACCGCCCGTGCTACATGGAATAGTAAAACAAATCAACTCCTGGTTGAATTTGACAGCACGGTAACATCTAAAATCCTCATTCAGCAAAAAATTGCGGAGGCGGGACATGATAATGAATTGTTTAAAGCGTCTGAGGAAGTATATAAAACACTGCCTTCATGCTGTCATTACCAGAGAACAAACAAAGCTGATCCAAAGCATATATTACATAGCATATCTGGCGTAATACTTGAAGAAACAGTTAAAGGAAAAATTTATCCGGTAGCAGGCGCTACCGTAAAGAATCTTCATTCGGGGGAGCGCTTTATTACCGACAGCACCGGTGTGTTTCAATTTCAATCTACAGTTCCTGCACCTGTAATTATAAGCTACACGGAATTGACACCGGATACCATAACCATAACAAATACAGATTTCATTACGCTTACATTAAAGAATGCGGCATCCGTTAACCTGAAGGGCGTAACAATAACATCAAGAAAAGCGCCTGCCTACCTAACATTGCGTAATGTGTATAATACTGTAAACCTTGGCGCTGCTGAATTATCAAAAGCAGCCTGCTGTAACCTCTCTGAAAGTTTTGAAACCAGCCCTTCCGTTGACGTAAGCTATTCAGATGCGGTTACCGGCATAAAGCAAATACAATTACTGGGACTGTCGGGCATTTATACCCAGTTACTTACCGAAAATGTACCGGAATTAAAAGGTCTTCCGGGTAGCTATGGGCTTACCTTTATCCCTGGTCCCTGGATTGAAAGCATACAAATAACCAAGGGAGTGGGCTCCGTGGTAAATGGTTATGAAAGCATTGCAGGACAAATAAATGTTGAAGAGAAAAAACCAGACGATGCCGGGCGCTTACTGGTAAATAGTTATGTTAACAGTATGGGGCGGGTTGAAGGCAATATTAATTTTACACAAAGGTTAAATGACAAATGGAGCACTGCGCTGTTGAGCCATACCGACGCTGTTGTATGGAGGCATGATGGAAATCATGATGGGTTTGTTGATATGCCTGGAGGACGGCAGTTCAATATTATTAACCGGTGGAAGTATATGAATAATGAAGGATGGGTTGGTCAGTTTGCTGTAAAAGCGCTGAACGATAAAAGATATGCAGGACAGCGCGGTTCGCATCACAGTGCTGATGTACCCGGCGATCACTACAACGTGGATATGAATACGGAACAATACGCCATAACCGGGAAACTGGGTTATGTGTTCCCGCAGCATAAATATAAAAGCATAGGATTCGTTTTTTCCGGCAACATTTACAATAATGAATCTGTATATGGAATAAATACCTATACAGGTAATCAGAAAAACATTTATGCCAACTTTATTTATCAGTCCATCATTGGCACAACCGCACACAAATACAGAACGGGGGTAAGCTTCAGCAATGAAAATTATCGTGAAATATATACCGCTGATCACACCGGTCATACGGATGAGCCGGGTGAACCCGGGCATGATCATGGGGAACCCGGCACATCAGGTGAAACATTCCTGTACACCCGTAATGAAATAATACCGGGAGCCTTTTTTGAATACACTTATACCACACCATTTAACCTGTCTGTAATTGCCGGATTACGTGCAGATCATCACAATTACTTTGGATGGATTACCACTCCAAGACTTAACTTAAAATATGATTTTACAGAAAAAACCAACGTTCGTATTTCTGCAGGATCGGGTTTCCGAATGGCCAATATTTTTTCGGAGAATACCGCAGCATTTGTAAGCTCAAGACAATACCGGGTAATAAATCCAACGCAGAGTTTTGGTTACGGTCTTGACCCCGAAAAAGCCTGGACAGTGGGCATCAACTTTCTTCATTCCTTCAGGTTGTACGAACGTGCCGGTATTGTAAGTATAGATGCGTACAGAACAGATTTTATCAATCAAACCGTTGTTGATTTTGATGCAACCCCGCGGGAATTAAACTTCTATAATCTTGATGGAAAATCATATTCAAACAATATCCAGGTAGAATTGAATTATGAGCTGTTAAAGAAACTTGATCTGCGGCTCGCTTACAGGTGGCTTGATGTAAAAACGGATTACCAGGGAGCATTGCAGGAAAAGCCACTCATATCTAAGCATAGGGCCTTTATAAATTTTGAGTATAAAATTTCAGATAAATGGAAATTCGATTATACCACACAGTGGTATGGCAGAAAACGGATACCCTATACGGCTTCAAATCCCGAAGGTTTACGCCTTAGTGATTATTCGCCTGCTTTCATTCAAATGATGGCCCAGGTAACCAGGAAATTCGGTAAAAAATGGGAGATATATACCGGTGGCGAAAATTTAACCGGTTACAGGCAAAAGATGCTGATCCTTGATGCGGAAAATCCTTTCGGTAAATATTTCGATGCTTCCTTGGTTTGGGGGCCGGTAGCTGGCAGGATGGTTTATGCGGGCGCAAAATTTACATTATAAACCAACGGATTAATTGTTATACTGGTTTAGCCCTGTCATCGGATATTCAGGTATGATAGCTAATGCAGGCGATGGAAAGCAATTGTTTGGACATTCCTGGTTTAAATGACGCCTGTATCCTTTTAAAAAAAATAAAAATAAATTAGTCTATAATATTTGTAGACTAATATAAATAATATAGTTTTGCATTTAATTATGAAGCGTAGTAACCATATTGACTATTCCATGTCACGATGTCCTTTGTGGCTGATGTCCACTTTAGCTTTATAGCTATGCCTTTTATCCCCGTAAGTGATGATGTTTAATTGATTTTTATCACGTTTGAATCATGTTTATTACTACAATTCGTTGTAGTAATACTAACCATGTTTTAAGTTATTTTCATTACTTCGGCGACAATCCTTAAGGGTTATGGTTTATGTAAAGATTCAGAAAATTTATTGTAATGAGGTTAAAAAAAATTTTGGTATTTAATTATAGTCTACTAATTTTGTGGACTAATAGAATTTGTAGAATGAATTGTTGTTACCGCCTGTTTATTTAATGATAGCAATCCGTTTTTCAAAAGATTTTTTTCGCCTGATGATAAATATGTTCCACTGATAAAACATTGAATTAAAATTTTTAACTACTGCAATATGAGTTTTCTTTTTAGGGTGTGTATAAAAAAAATATGGTTATTTACAGGTCTCTTTCTTTGTTTTTCAGTGCTGCAGGCACAAAACCATATTGTTGAAGGTTATATTATAGACAGCAAAACGAATGAACCGGTAATTAGTGCAGTTATAAGTGAAAAAGGAACCGATAACAAGGTTTTAAGTGATACAAAAGGTTTTTTTTCACTTCAGTCAGTAAAGGCTTTCCCTGTAACGCTGGTAATAACTTCTGTTGGTTATAAACCAGGTGAAGAAGCATTACGCTCGGTAAATAATCCTGTTACCATTTCTTTATCTCAGCATATCAATGAATTGAATGAAGTGGTTGTTGTAGGATATGGTACACAGCGGCGTAAAGACCTTACTGGAGCTGTGACCTCAGTTTCGAAGAAAATTTTAGAATATAATGTATCTCCTACCATTGATGGTTTGCTTGGAGGAGCCGTAGCGGGCTTAAACGTAACACAGGGATCCGGACAGCCTGGTGCACCGTCAACCATTCGCATCAGGGGAGGGAACTCTGTAAATGCGAGTAATAATCCTTTATTTGTAATTGACGGATTCCTGTATTTCAGTGATAATGCTTCAACAAAAGTTGGTTTAGGAGGAATTGAAGGTGAGCTTAATCCGCTTTCCTTTCTCAATCCTTCCGATATAGAATCCATCGAGGTGCTGAAGGATGTGTCGGCAACGGCTATTTATGGTTCACGCGGATCCAATGGCGTTATACTGATCACTACCAGGAAGGGTAAGAAAGGCGGAAGTTTAATTGACTATCAATATTCTTTTGGAGCAGCCAATTCAGCCAAACAACTGGATCTGCTCAATGCAACACAATGGGCCCGCTTGCAGAAAGATTATTTCCTTAACAAACCCGGCTATAGCGACCAGGAGATTGCACAACTGGGCCAGGGATACAACTGGCAAAAGGCAGTGTTGCAAACAGGTACCACGCAGAACCATGCGCTTTCCATTAGCGGCGGTGATGAAAAATCGCAGTATTTTCTTTCCGGTAATTATTTAAACCAGGAGGGTGTAGTGCTTAACTCCGGCTTCAAGCGATTTGTTGGCCGGGCAAATTATGATCGTACTTTATTGCCCGGGTTGAAAATAGGTGTAAACCTCACAGGTAGTAAAAGCACCCAAAATACGCTCACTACTTTTGAAGCTGTAAATTATAACAGCTCTCCCTATTCTGCAGGTATTACCAATTCGCTGACGTACGCTTTGTATATGCCGCCGGTATTGCCATTTTATAATGCCAGCGGCGGATATAACCTCAATAATCCTTTTGAATACGCGTATTTAAGAGAAGGAGATACTACCGCAAATCCAATAGCCGACCTTTTAAAAAGTACGGCGCAAACCGAATACTCCTCTATATTGGGAAACGTGTATGCCCAGTATAAATCGGAGGGCGGCATTACTGCAAAAGTTAGTGTTGGCAGTAATTTAGGGTATACCACCCAGCATTATTTTTCACCTTCCTATACGGCTCTCGGACTTGAACCGCAGGGTGTGGGAGGTATTGGTAATAAAAAGACCGAGATCCTTTTGTCTGAATTTACTTTGTCGTATGCAAAACGGATAAACGATAAGCACACTTTTGATGCGCTGGCAGGATATACTTTTCAGCATACCAGGAACAACTTTATTACAACCCTGAGCTCAAGCTTTACAAACGAAGACCTGGGTGTGAATAATTTACAGGATGGTAAGCCATATGGCAGCAGGCCGATCTTTAGCGGGGCAACACAGAGTAGGCTGCATTCATTATTGGGAAGAGTAAATTACTCGTTGTTAGACAGGTATCATCTGACGGCCAATTTCAGAAGTGATTACTCCACCAGGTTTGCCAAAAATCACAAATGGGGAATATTTCCTTCTTTAGGCCTGGCATGGAATATCAATGAAGAATCCTTCCTGAAGGATTTCCAACAGCTCAGTAATTTAAAATTACGGTTGAGCGCAGGCCAGGTAGGTAACCAGGAAATTGGTGATTATGAGTATCTGCAGCTTTTGGAAGCAGTGTATTATGGAGGTAATGTGGCATATAGTGTAGGCAACAACGGAAATGAAAACCTGAAATGGGAAACAACAGCCCAGTATAATATTGGGGTAGATGCCGGTTTCCTGAATAACCGGATTTCTGCTACCGTTGATGTGTATCATAAAAAAACTTCAGACCTGCTCATACGCATTCCCCCGAATCTCGGGCAGAGTAATGAACAATTAGTTAACGTAGGTAATCTTGAAAACAAGGGCGTGGAACTGTCGGTAAATGCTTTGGTTATAGATAAGAAACGTATTCAATGGTCCGTAGCCGCCAATGTTGCCCATAATACAAATAAGATTACCCGCCTGTACAATAACCTGACGGAGAGAATACTGGGAGTGGAGATTTTGCGTGTTGGCGAACCTTTAGGCTCATTTTACGGACAGGTATTTGACGGCATAATTCAAAAGGGAGAGGATGTTTCTAAATTACCTACCAGTCCATCCTATACTATACCGCAACCCGGAGATCCTAAATTGAGAGATGTGAACAGGGATGGCCATATTGACCAAAACGATCGCGTGGTTTTGGGCAGTAAACAGCCAAATCTGATATATGGTTTTTCTTCATCGGTAAATGCATACGGTTTTGATTTGTTTGTTTTGTTGCAGGGAACAAGCGGCAATAGCGTATACAACCAGTTACGCCGCTACTTAGAAAGACCCAATGATGCGTATAATGCTTCATCTGCATTGCTGAACGCATGGACAGAGGCCAATCCTTCTAATACAGTACCGCGGATTACCAGTGCTCCTTTTTCATCGGAGCTGGATAGCCGGTACGTGGAAGATGCTTCCTTTCTCCGGATCAGAACGATAACGCTGGGGTACACTGTTGATAAGGCGTGGTTAGCTTCCCGTAAGCTGCCGTCATTGCGGGTTCGTTTATTTGCCACTGCGCAAAATCCTGTAACCCTTACAAGGTATAAGGGCTACAACCCGGAAGTAGCAACAGGTATTGATCTGGGAACCTATCCGATGCCCCGCACGTTCTTGTTTGGTGTAAATATTTCATACTAGAAAAATACATTTATTAATTGCTTAAATATTAGAAAATATGACAAAATCCCTTAAACAGTTAGCTATTACAGCTATTGCAGTTGGTTCTTTGGCAGGCTACTCCTGCAAAAAGGATACAACAGGAGGAAATCCTCCGGACGTAATTACAGGAGAATCAGTTTGGAAAACCGACCAGGAAGCATTGGCAACAGCCAATGCTGCTTTCCCGCCCTGGCAAAGATTGAGCTCTTCGTTTTCATTTCTTTTGGAATCTACCAGTGAGCATACAATCAGTTTTGAAGGTGCTGATGATGCAGACGGACCATTGGTGAGCCAGCTAAAGACAGATGTCAATAACTGGTATCCTACAAAAATCTTCAATTATCTGTATGTGAGTATAGGTGAAGCCAACAGAACGATAGGTAAAGCCGACTCCAGCAGTGCCGGTAATAATTTGAGCCAGTCCAGTATAGACCTGGCAAGAGCGAGGGCAAAATTCATCCGTGCACAGGGTTATGCTTATCTTGTAAATCTTTGGGGTGAGGTACCGCTCATATTAACTTCAACTCCGTCTTCGGCCGAACAAACATCCCGTAAGTCTATTGATGAAGTGTACACACAAATCGTAAAAGATTTTACAGAAGCTGAAGCTGCCTTGCCGGGATACGATGTGATCCGTTCTAACCCAAGCAAAGGCGCTGCCAATGCGCTTTTGGCAAGAGCATACCTGGCATGGGCAAGTAAGCCGCTATCACAAACTGAAGTGGCTGCCATCGCAGGCGGTAAGTCAGACCCCGCAGCCGCTGCCTGGGACGCAGCCAAACTGCAGAAAGCCGTTGAGTATGCCGATAAAGTGATCAATAGCGGTAACTACAGGCTGGAAGATAATTTTGAAAGTAATTTCGGTGTGCCCGCTGAAAACAAATCGCCTGAACATATTTTCACCATTCATCATGATGGAGACGGCCTGGGTGATGCACAGGGCAATCACCAAACGCACTGCCCGTTCACTTTCCGTTTTGATCTTTATCAGGATAACCATATCGGCCCGGCTGATGTTTCATTAGTTAACCGTTTCCCGGATAATGATAAACGTAAGCATTATTCACTTTTCACAAAATTGTATAACCAGGATGAACCGGTTGCATCACCTGCAACAAAAGCAACGGACTATAAAGAATATGACTATATATTCCCGGTTACTTCACCACGTATTGGCAAGTTTGTGCACCGTAATGCAAAACTCACGGATGTTGCCCCGGGTTCAGAAGCGGCCCAGCCCAATAATATGAACCGCATTGAAATCCGCTATGCCGAAGTTTTGCTGATCAAAGCCGAAGCACTGCTTCAATTAGGTAAAGCAACTGAAGCAGCACAGGTAATTAATCAATTAAGGCGCAGAGCGGGGGTAAGTGAATACAGTACAATTACACAGGATCACCTGGAAAAAGAGTGGTATCTCGAGCTGTATTTTGAGCAAAGACATTGGTCTAACCTGGTACGTTGGAGAAAATTGGTTAATACCATACTTACAGATGTACCGGAATTCGAGTACTACAAGGATGATTACAGTTCTGTAGAATCTATTGCTGCTAAGTTTGGTCCTGAAAGTGATGGTACCGCGGGAAGTGTTAAAACAAATTACCCGTTTTTCGCGAAAGTGCATAAGCATCTCCGTTCAAAAACACAAAATATTAGCGGCAAGTTCTATCGTTTCCCTATTCCGAAAGGATTGTCGGGCAACGATTTGGGAATTGCCCAGAACCCGGGATACTAATATTGCTTTTGCATCAACGTTTTAAGCGCACAAAAATATCACCTGTTCCGGCGCTGCCCGGCAGGTGATGTTTTTCGCTTTTTTCCCCCTATGAAAAGCTCATAAATGATTGGGCTGATAACCGGGATTTATCCCACCAAATTATTTTAACATGCAAAACAAAAAATCATTATGGAATTTACTGCTTGCGGGGGCATTGCTGCTTTTATTTTCATCATGCAGTAAGGAAAAGGAAAAACCGGCAGCTCCAACAATAGAGGTGGTTCACCTGGGAATTCATGAGGCGGAGGAAGATGGCATTTTTTATTTAGGCGAGGAAGGACATTTTGAAGTTAATATCAAGGTGCCCGGGCGAATAAAAAAAATTGAGCTGGAGATATACCAGGAAAGTGGCTATGGAATATTTAGCCTTAGCAAGGTATACGAAGGAGATTATGTGGGCAGGAAAGAAGTACCCGGATTTCAGGATTACCCTGTAATTCCCGAAGGAGAGGCTATCGGGGCCTATAGTTTCCATCTTAAAGTTACGGATCAGGAAGGCCAGGTAGCTGCTCTGGATGAAAATATAACCGTTAAAGCCGGAGATGGCAGCGGTGAGCATGAACATGAGCACTAGGATTCATTATCTGCCACGAATTATATGGGAAGATGTATATGCTCAATAATTTCTGTGTTCGATAAATGTAAATGAAAAAAGAGAAATGCTGTAGGTCGTGTTCCAATTTTGCAGGATGATGATAGCTGGTATATGATTATAAATAAGTTGAGAATAATTTAAAATGAAAAGATATCTCCTGTTTTGTTTTGCGTATCTGTCAGTTGCAATTGTCTCCGGTCAAACACAACTGCCATCTGTGCCATTAAATACGTTGAAAGGCGAAACCATAAATTCACACGCTTTGCTTAATGACGGTGTGCCGGTGGTAATATCATTCTGGTCAACAATATGTAAGCCTTGCATCGAAGAGTTGAATGCCTTTAGAGATCAATGGACGACATGGCAGGAAGAAGTAAGTTTCAAAATAGTTGCGGTTTCTACAGATGATGCAAGATCTGTGTCGAGGGTTCGTACGTTTGCTGCTGCACGCGAATGGCCATTCACCGTATTAATAGACAAAAATCAGGATTTTAAGCGGGCCCTGAATGTCAATTCCATTCCTCAGTTATATATTATTACCCCTAAAGGAAATATTGTTTATTCACATATTGGATATACCCCGGGCAGTGAATCAAAGGTACTGGAAGTTTTAAAAGGGCTGTAAATGAAGCGGAACAGGATCTGTATCAGTATATGCTTACATGTTATCATCTTTTTGATAATCTCCAAATCTATGTACGCCCAAAGCAATTTATCGGGGAGTTTTGAAACCAATACGATTTATTATTTAAATGATAGTAAACCCGGCATTATTGCTCCGGATGATAAGCTCGGATCTAATAATTATTTTAAGGTAGACTATCAATATAAAAAATTCAGGGCAGGCCTACAGTATGAGGCGTATTTGCCGGTATTGCAGGGATTGCCAACCACCTTACGGAATAGCGGGCTGGTATTTAAATATGCATCTTTTCAGGATAGTAACCTGGCGGTTACAGCCGGTGACTTTTATGATCAGTTTGGCAACGGGCTTATTTTCAGGGCGTATGAAGAAAGGGCTATTGGTCTTAATACATCTGTAGAAGGAGTGAGGCTCGCCTATTCATTTCGTGATCTTTTTCATGTAAAAGGAATCCTGGGCCGCCCCAGGGAATTTATGGATAAAGCTGAATCAAATATCAAAGGTGCAAGCCTGTCTGTTGATCTGGCTTCATTGTTTAAGCTTGAGCATTCCGTTGCCGGTGCGGCAATAAATGTTATCAATCGTTATGTAAGTTATGCGGGGCAGGAGCCTGTTAATCCTAATGTGCAGGCGTATTCGTTCAATGTAAACTGGGATGTTGAAGCATTCAGTTTTCAGGGAGAGTATGCATATAAGTCGAAGGATAACAGTGTATATTCAAACAATAAAAATAAAAATGGCAGCGCGTTGCTGCTCGAAATAGGTTATAATACAACGGGGTTTGGAAGTTTGCTATCACTGCGCCGGTTGGAGTATATGCAATTTGGCACTACACGCGGAATAGCAGGAGTTGGCAGGGACCTGAATTATTTGCCTGCCCTTACGAAACAGCATGGCTATTCGCTTGCTATGCTGAATCCGCATAATACGATGGGCAATGAAGAAACAGGAGGGCAGCTGGATATTCAATATCGCTTAAAAAGTGGAAGCCTATTAGGTGGAAAATATGGAACGCAGTTGTCATTCAATGCATCCACCTATTATAATCTGAAAGGAGATGCTGTTCACGGGTATGATTTTCTCGGCACTGGTAATACAAAATACTTCCAGGATATTAATATTGATATAGAGAAAAAGATCAGTGCTACATTGCTCACACACCTGTTCTATTCCGGCCAGGTATTTAATCCTGTTGTTATTGGTAAAGAAAATACGTTGTATGCTTCTCATGTAGCTGCAGGTGACCTGCTCTGGAAATCAGCGCCCGGAAGGTCTTTTCGTTTTGAGCTGCAGCATCTCTGGAGCAGGGATTATTTGAAGAATTGGGGCGCAGCACTCGTTGAGTTCTCAGCTTCTCCTGCCTTTACATGTTTTATTGGAGATATGTATAATTACGGCGATACAGGGGTTCATTATTACAGGCTCGGCGGAAGCTATACTTTTTCGCGTACAAGAATTGCGCTGAATTATGGCAGGAACCGGGAAGGACTTATTTGTGCCGGAGGAGTTTGCCTGTACATGCCTGCGTATACAGGGTTAAACCTTGCTGTAACATCATCATTTTAATTCCTGATACTATGAAGCATATCGTTAAAATATTTTCCTTTTGTGTTTTTGCCCTTGCAATTAACGCCTGTACAAAAGGAAGCGGCCCGGATGGTGATAACAACCAGGGCGGTTCCGACACTTCATCATTTACTAAAAATGTACTGATCATGGAGTTCGTTTCTTTCGATTGTGTATACTGTCCGAAAGTGTCTGACCTTATAGCAGCAGCATCTGAAACAAAATATCCCGGAAGGATTGATCTGATAAGTGTGCATGGCCGGTTGGATGAGAATGATCCTATGGAATTCAGCGGCTATAAACAGTTTCAAAACTATTTTTATGGTGTAACCGGGTATCCCGGTGTTATCATTGACCAGCGTGATGACCTGGTTACGGTAGGCGAATTTGATGCAACGTCCGGTTCTTTCATAGAGCGGGCAAAAGCAACGGCTAAGATAGGAATTGCGCTTGGCACTGCTGTTACGGGAGATAATACGGTTAGGGTGGAAGTGCAGGTTGCCAATAGGGGAGAAGCGAGCGCCGATTATCGCCTGGCGGTTGCAGTACTGGAAAATGATATTCCTTACAGGCAGGCAGATCTCGTTGACGGAAGTTTAAAATGGATTGAAGATTACCGGCATTTTCATGTGCTCAGGGCCTATCTCACCGGAAATTACTTTGGAGATGAATTAGGTACTATCGCAAAAAACGGTGTATATGCTAAAACGTTTACTTACACCATTCCGTCTGGCTATGTAAAGGAAAACCTGTCTTTTGTTGCATACGTCATAGAAGCCAAAGGTTTTGCTCCAAGGGTTTCCGTAAACAGCCGCTCTGTTCATATTGGAAAGTCTGTTGATTTTTCAGGAAATATTAAATGAGCTATGCTATGCTGAACAAATTGAAAGACACCCGTACAGACGAACAATTTGAATGAGAAAATATATATCCATTGTTTTCCTATGACCCTATTGTACCTATGTGTTGAAGTGCAGTAGGCAGATGGTACATTCAAAACTCAGCTTATTTTACAGGCCTGATATATACTGTTGCAAATGCAGTGGGTACTTCTACTTCTATACAAACGCCGTCTTTATAAGTATAGAAATTATCTTTCCCATCGGGTAGTTTGATAGCATACTTATGTGGTCCAACCGGTTGAACGGCTACCAGTTGCCTGAAATTTTCGGAATAGATCTTTGTATGGCGGTCAGGCTCTGCGTGCATAAGGCAGCCTGTGCTGAATTCTATCCTGGAGCGCAATTCGCCGCTTTTGCCGTCCGCACCGCTAACCATATATTTATCGTTTTGCCAGGAGATACGCGATTCCGACCTTGCCTTTCCGTTAATTTTACGAACCATACTGCCCTGAGATAAAATACCGTTAATAAAAGAACTCTCTATCTTATTGTAAATGGAAATATCTACAAGTAATGATATTTTCACTTTTGATTCGGTAACATATTCCGTTACTCCATTCTTTTCCGATCTGCTGCACCGTACATGACCAACGATCTTACCATCCCTGAAAATGTTATAGTATGATTCATATACGTAATCCTTATCCCCGCCGTGATAAGCCGCCGTGAGCAAATAAAGTAATGCCACAATGCTTTTGTAAACCATAATAGATTGATAAAATATCCGGATTAAGGAAACCAGCGCTGTGCGGGCTCCTTAACCCGTGTGGAAGTTGTGCCGGGCGATAACCGTAATTCGTATTAAACCAACTGCAAAGAAAAACGCGCCCGGACTTAATGTTTTACATGTTTTTATTTGCTGAATATATCAGCGCCAAATTTTTCAGACCACGATTTAGGTGCAAGCCACGAAAGAAACACACCTAACTTTGTTTGCACCCCTGTAATACGTTCCTTTCTTTTACTGAGCAATGCTTTTACTGCTATTTTTGCCACTTCCGCTGCGCTCATATTGTACCTTTCGGCAGTTTTCCTGATCGCGCTGCTCATGCCTGCACGGTCTACAAAGCCAGTGTCGGTGCTTCCCGGGCTCACACAGCTCACGTGCACATTGGATCTGCGCAACTCATAACGCAGGCTGCGTGTAAACGAAATAATAAATGCTTTGGAAGCGGCATAGATGTTAAGATAAGGTACAGGCTGGTAACCTGCATTGCTGCCGATGTTAAGTATATACGCCTTCTCTTGCTGCCGGAGCACCGGTATAAACAGGTGGCAAAGCGCTACTACCGACTTAACATTAACATCTATAATATGCAATTGTTCGGTGAGTGAAAGCTTGTCAAATGCGCCGTTCAACCCGAATGCCGCGTTGTTCACCAGCACCTGCAGTTCGCTTTCAAAAGCAACGGTCCATTCCTTTATTTTGTATGCAGTGTCAGGCGCAGAGAGGTCTGCTGTGAGGGTATGCACCAACACTTTGCGTTCGGAAACCAATGTTGCGGCTGTATGTGCCAGACCGGCAGCATCAAGGTCAACAAGCAGCAGATCATAGCCTTTCGATGCCAGTTCAGACGCGATTGCTTTACCAATGCCCTTTGCAGCCCCGGTGATGAGTGCGTATGCCATGTCTTTTATATTTTTTCAGGTTGCTTTGCTGAAACGAGTCTGCTCCATTTCAGCCCTTTTTCTTTTACAGTGGGCCACCTGAGGCTCTCGCGGTACCGTTCCAGCCTGGGTAAGGCCAGCTTGTGATAAAAAGGCGTTGGGCTGTCTGCGTGTTTAGGCCTGTATGCGCCGGTTACAATCGGGATATACATTACCCTGCGGCGGCTTTCATCGCCGGAATATGCAGAGCGTTGAACCCTGTGCCATAGCCTGCCATCATGAACGGTGAGGTCTCCGGCTTCAATATTAAAGCCTACTTCCCGGGGATCAGGATCATTGTCTACAAAATATTTTTTTCGGAACAGCAACCGGAATAAATTTTGGGTATGCGTTCCCGTTAGTACTCTCAATCCTCCCTTCTCGAAAGGATAATCGTCCAAATGCAGGCCAACATTCAGCATGGGCATGATCCTCGATCCCAGGAATATATCCCGGGGACTGTCTGTATGCCAGCCGAGCTGCTTGTATTCGCTGTCCGGGGTATTAATGTAGTGGTTAAGCACCAGCCCGTCTTTTTCGTTTTCGCCCACCCTTCCTTCATACGGATACAGCAATGCAACCAGTGCTGCCAGGCGTTTGTCTTTAAGAAATACGCTAAGCCGGTTGCTATGCTGGGAGGTGAATGCTATACGCTGGATAAAGCGCCTTCCGTCTGTATTCTTTCCAAATTTCAGTGGTATGCCATTGATCTTTTGTATGCCTTCGGTTAATAACTCTTGTTCTACACTGCTGATCTCTTCTATAAAGGAGGCCACCGTTGCTTTATCTATAAAATTACGGAACTGTAATATGCCAAATTTGTGGAAAAAGTTTTTCTGTTCTGTTGTTAATGTATCCCCTAAATGGAACAGGGAGTTGTTTATGGTACCCATAACAATGAATTATATTTTATGATGTGATATTTAAAACCTTGTAAATGGAAGGAAAATGATTTCCGCATGGAGCGGTGTATAATTGATTATGTTGCCAGGCGGCAACAACAACGAAACCTGTGCGAAGGATAATTCATGCTGCAAATATAGGAGATTTTATTAGTCTACAAAATAAGTAGACTAATTTTATTTTTGAAGAATAATTTTTTATGAAGTTGTTGGGACGTGGAAATGTGCAATAAAAAATTATTATTCTATTAATTTGGTAGACTAATAGTATTAAAATACTTTTGGAGCATGTTTACTAAAATGCATGCTCTTTACTACAGGAAGAGACGTGGTTTATCACGTATGTGGTTCGAATCCACTCATGTCATCGAGTCATAAGGTACACCAAAGCTGTCCTGTGTCTACAGGATAGCTTTGCCTTTGTATTGTTGTCAATAAAAATGTCAAAAAATGTCAAAGCAAAAGAATACGGATGGCTTTCGGTACGGGGAGGAAGAAGATTATGCATGGCTGCCGCATGAAAAAAAAGCTGTGGCAGGTAATCCGAAAGGCAGAAATATAGCCGGTTTTCTGGCTTTTGTGATAACCTCTTTCCTGCCGTATTTTTTGCGAAAAGAACGCCCGCGTACCATTTTAAAAACATAGCCCTGTAGTTACTTTAGGTAATATTCCTTTGAAAATGATAACGCGTTATGAAATGGTGCTGTGGCCGAGTGGTTAGGCACGGCTCTGCAAAAGCCGATACATCGGTTCAAATCCGGTCAGCACCTCTTAGGCAATCCGGTAAAGAGATAATGCCCGGGAATATTTCTAAAACATTCCGTCAGAAAAGCAGACCGGTTTCATTAAGCTATCAATGATTGAAAACTCTTTTCTGCACTGTGAACATCTTAGTGAGTATAAGCTAAGCACTAAACAAAGGCCGGATACACAGAATGCATCCGGTTTTACACTAATCCTTAGCGGGTACAGGAACTTGTACCGGCTGAGGCTTTAAAGACTGAATGTTTCAGTATGATCTCTCTCATCGTTTTGTTGTAAAAGCGATTTAGCTATTCCTGGTTGGTAGAGAGTGGTTTTACTAACTCCCCGAGATGCCTTCTTAACAGGAAAAAACATATCAGTGAAAACAACGCCATGTTAGACGCTAAGGCCGCGTTATGCTGCTGTTCTTGGTACCCGGCAAAAACTGTCAGGAACATAATAGTGATACTCATCAATAGCATGAAGGTTAGTAATGAAGGTACCAGTAGGAAAGCGATTCGGTGCCCCTTTAACAATAATATAGCTATTATTATAAAAGATGGCAAAACAACAGATATATCCAGTACATGCACAGGGTTCGTGAATAATGCTGTTTTGTCCAGTGAGTCGGGTTGGCCTCCCGCTATAATTGCAGGAACTATTTCAAAAAGCCACAACACCATAAAGAAGGAACCCACCATAATAAAATAAACTGCAATTATTTTTGATGAAAACGTTGGGCGAAACAGGGTAGGGGAGTTGAGTTGGAGTATGCGGCTGGAATACCAGAGCAATGAATATACAGAGATTCCCAAGACGCCGCAATACAACAAAAAAAAGCTGTTGAAATGGACGTTAAAGGCATAGATGATAAATGTATACAACAGATACAAATGAAATCCACCCCAAATATAAAAAGCTTTTGCCTTGTTCCGGAAAACGCACACAGTACATATGACCAGTGCAGGCGCAACCAATACGCTGTTTATAAGGTCTTGTCCGATAGCTTGAATTTGCCAGTTGCGGGATTCCAGCTTGTACACTGATGGCTCCAGCAGGCTTTGTATTGCAGCAGTAAGAATCATCGCTGCCTGCAGGAAAGACAACGACAAAAAGATATTATCTTGTTTTGTACGTAAGTCGATTGTATTGCTATACATACTTTGTATTTTTTTAGTTAAAAGAACCGGGATAATAATTAACAGAATAATCGGGGCCGAAAAACCGGAACCTGTTCCAACGAGTACAAAACTCATCAGAAAGAAGATAGCGCCGGAGCACCCGCCGATGTGAAATATCGGGCCGAGGGTGGAGCTTATTGCATTCCAGGCCTGGCATATAAATCATTTTCAAGACCTTTCATTGTTTTAAGTATTGTTTGTGGTGATGACCGCTGAACTGGATTATCTCAGAACGCTTATGTTCATCTACGTCAATAGCAGGCTAGTAATGTTTAATCAGCACGGCACCCCCATATTGTGCAAGCATTCCATTCTCTGGCGGGGCGATAATGCACGGTTTCTATCAGTTCCTGTATCTGCGGTTGTAATATTGGATTCATAAAAAATGATTTAGAGACCGAAGCTACTTTTAATCATTTGTGCAGAGGTTGATGGCTGTCACAAAAATTGTTGATTGTCCTCACTGCTTTGGGTATAGGAATTGCCTGTATTTGAGCAGGTTCCCGGGAAATTTAACGCAATGTCCTAAGAGCACCCCGAGCTGATTACCATGAGATGATATAAATAATTCCTCATTTTTATCCGGCGTTCAAAATTGACACATCAACAACCGCTGACCAATGTCATTGTTTTCGTTGATTATCGCTACTTGTTCCGGGAAATGACTTGCATATTTTTACTGTATAAACAATTTCTTAATATCAAAAGCAAATAATTATGAACACACGAACATTGGCAAAAAGAAGGGAAAGAATGCCCTCCCTATCCGGGGATTTTTTTAACAAATCCTTGCTGGACCTGTTTGACGATGGTTTTTCATCAAGGGTAATGAATGTGCCTGCGGTAAATATAGTCGAAAGAAAAGACGATTACCTGGTATCTATGGCTGCGCCAGGACTGAAAAAGGAAGATTTTAAAATTGATGTGGAAGGCGATTTGCTTGCTGTCAGAAGTGAAAAAGAAGAAGAGAATGAAGAAAAGGATGAAAAATATACACGCCGGGAATACAGCTATTCCTCTTTTGAGCGCAGCTTTACGCTTCCTGATGAAGTAAACAAAGACAAGATTGATGCGCATTACCAGGACGGTGTTTTAAAACTTGTTTTGCCTAAAAAGGAAGAAGCAAAAAAAATGGCAATCAGTAAGCAGATTACAGTTAAATAGCCGTAAAAAATTTATATAATATTAATGACCCATCATAAAAATGGCAGGGTATTTAGTAAATTCCGGCACTCAATAGGACGGCTATTCTGAATAAATTGCTCAAGAGAGTACCTTTAAAAATCATCAGTTTTAAATCTTTTTTTTAAGCGATAAACGATTGATTATTATAGTAATTACTGGTGAAAATTCTATTTATTTTTACTGTTAATAGATTTATGAAAGAAAAAAGCCCTTTGAAAAATAAAACAGCCTGGAATCAGAATATTCCGGAAAAGGATATCAGGCAATTTCAAACTGAAATTGAAGCGTGGAAGCGGTTGCTTAATTTCAGGATGGAAGAAAATATTTTGCTGAAAAATACGATCTCAGACATTCTCAAACATAGCAATGATCAAAATTTCCTTGAAGAAATAGAGGATTTCCAGACCATGTTTATCAAGGAAGATGAATTGATCCATTCAATGAGAAGGGAGTTGAATGATGTAGAGGATTTACTTTATAACAAAATATTTGAAGATGGGAAAATGAAAAAATTATTTGATACGAAAATGGAAAACTTAAGCAAAGACATTGCTAATTCTACAAGTAGGTTTCGCATCTTAAAATCAGCCTTTAATGATTTTCAGCATAATATATCCAACAAACGTGAGAATTAGCAACTGTAAAATCTAAAAAGGTGGAGAAAGGCTGCAACTGTGCAATTAACCGCACCATGATAATTGCTAAACTAATAATGATTCCTGAAACAAGTGCCCGACTGACTATTTTGTGGATTAAAAAAAATAAACTGCAGGTATTATGAGTGTACTCCGGGACCATATTGAGTAAAAAAAGATACAGGGCATGGTCCATTTTCAAAAGTGAGATGGGGGAGATGAAAAATTGCTGGAGCAGCCATCAGGGAAGCAGCAGAAGCCGGGTTTAAAGTGAGGAGAAATTTATTGGGTAGTGTTTAGTTCTTTGTGTAAATAGATATTAAGTAACTGTATTCGAGAGTTAACCACCGGGCAGGTGAAGCGAAGTGAGGCGGAACGTAGCGGAGCCGAACGAAGCGAACCTGCCCGGGTTGCGGCCGGCGCTTTGCCCCGGATTTTTTAACTTTAAATACAGTTTATGGAACAGGACAACAAACTACCTAAAGATTTCTTCAAACAGTTTACAAGCAAAGAAGACTTCAATTCATTTTTTAACGACCTCTATAAGCAGGGTGTCGAACAAATGTTGCAGGCTGAACTTGATAGCCACCTCGGTTATGAGAAGCATGCAAAAGACGGCAATAACAGTGGCAACAGCCGTAATGGCACCTATCCTAAAAAAGTAAAACCCCAATCTCTGGGCGACATGGTGCTCAACATTCCCAGGGATCGTAACAGCGAGTTTGAGCCGCAGCTTATACCCAAAGGTCAGCGCATGAGCGACAAACTCGAAGAGTCCATTATCGGCATGTATAGCCGGGGAATGACCACTTCAGATATTGTTGAACAAGTAAAGCAGGTGTATGGTGTTGATGTGAGCGAAGGAACTATTTCCAATGTCACCAATCGTATCATCGAACACATCAAAGAATGGCAGCAGCGACCACTGGACGCGGTGTATTATACTGTTTGGATGGACGGCATTGTGCTGAAGGTAAAGCAGAATGGCAAATATATCAACAAGTGTATTTACCTGGTTATTGGTCTGAAAAACGATGGGTTAAAAGAAGTGCTGGGTATGTGGATGGCTGAAACAGAGTCCGCTTCTTTCTGGATGAGCGTGCTCACCGATTTAAAAGCCCGGGGCGTGGAAGATATCCTGATCGCCTGCACCGATAACCTTAAAGGCTTTACAGACGCCATCAAAGGGGTATTCCCTGATACCGTAACCCAGCTCTGTGTGGTGCACCAAATCCGCAACTCCTGTAAGTATGTGGTATGGAAGGACCGGAAACCCTTCTGCGCTGATTTAAAGGACGTTTACGGGGCTCTAAACCGGGATGCGGCAGAAGCAGCACTGGGAAGACTTTCCGAAAAATGGGGGCATAAATACCGCCATGCCATCGAGTCCTGGCGCAACAACTGGGACTGCCTTACCAGCTATTTTGATTTCCATTGGAAATCCGGAAAATCATTTATACCACCAATACCATCGAAAACCTGAACCGGGGTATCCGAAAGTATACAAAAACAAAAGTACAGTTCCCCGATGATCAGGCGGCCCTAAAGGCTGTTTATATGGCTATTACTAATATCGAAAAAAAATGGACTATGCCCATACAAAATTGGGGGTTCATACTCCATCAGTTCTTAACTATCTTTGACAACAGATGCCGCCTCTAAATGCAGTTGCTTAATCTGTTTACACAATTTATTTTACACTCTCATTTATTGCCTTAACAGATGATTGATATCAAAGCAATTCTATGTCTTTTGTTAAGACATTTCATCAATATCCATTATGTGTCGTTCCCAGTTCTTCTATATAACTTTCCATCAGGTAAAGATATTTCTTTG
>NZ_DAOMQT010000022.1:47998-74098 GCF_035445465.1 Agriterribacter sp. | reverse complement strand
AGCTCGATCTTTTTGAACATTTATAAAAATGTCAACCTATTTTAGGCACGCACAATTTGGAACTTGCTATTTGTGATTTGGTGCTTTGCTCTCCGGATGCGGTCTGACCCTCCTTGTATCGGGTGCTGACCGCCCCTTCGGATTTCGGATTTTTTATCTTCGGATTTGTATTTGAATTTTTATTTGGTTCTTGCTATTTGTTATTTGGTGCTTTATATTTATTCCTGATCATTCTTCAAAACAATAACTCCTCCTGCTTTACAGGTCAGCTCAATAAATCCATTAACCGCTTTGCCTGTAGTTATGCCTTTGGCGGATACGATCTTCCATTGTTCGAAAGGGAGCTTCAGCTTCGTTTGTCCTCCTTTTTCCGCAACGATCTTTATCTCCTTTATCTTTCCGTTTTCCTTCCGGGCATCCACTAAAAAAGCGCCTTCGGCCCTGAGTTGCTGAAAGGAAATGTCTTTCCAGCTCTCCGGAACAGCGGGCATAATTTCAATAAATCCTGCATAGCTCTGTAATAACATTTCCTGCATCCCGGCAGCGAAAGCGAAATTGCCTTCCAGCGTAAAAGGCCGGTAGGTGAATTTGGAATAGCCCGATTTGGTTTGATCGCCATTTACATGAAAGCTATTGGGGAGGCAAAATGCTTTAGCAAAGATCTGTAACGAATTTGCCGCGCCTTCCCCGTCTTTAGCCCTTGCCTTTATATTTCCAAGCCAGGAGTAAGAATATCCGCACCAGTAATCCGGCCCTATCTTTTCAAGCAGCGCTATTGTATTTTTAATGACAGATTGCGCTTTTTCACCATCCTCCCATTTAATCAAACCTAAAGGATGAATGGCCATAAGATGCGAAAAATGCCGGTGCGATTCATTGTAGGGCAGGGTGGGAGCAAACATCAGCTCATCATTGGCCGTAATGGAATAGTCTCCGAATTCGGAAAGTGTTTTTTCCCAGCGGGCCGCTTCATTCGGTAGTCCTAAGGCACGCGCCATCTCTGCTGCTGCGGTAAAACTGAACTTCATCAATGCCAGGTCGTAGTTGGTATTTTGATGAAACCAGGCCTCCATGCGGTTATCGTTTATTTCCGGGCTGGAGCTGAGCGGCAGTTTTCTTAATCCTTTTTCATCCTTAACTGTTATGCTTGCCAGGAATGTGCAGGTTTCTTTCAGCCAGGGGTAAGCGCGGTTCTTAAGAAATGATTTATCCATACTATACTTCCATTGCAGGTAGTAGTGATGTGCCAGCCAGGAAGATACGGTTGGCGAAAGCGAATATTGCGTCCAGCCTCCCATTTCTGTTCCATCTAAGGTAGTTACGCCCGGTACCGCTAATCCTTCCTTACCGAAAAATAATTTTGTGTAGCGCTTATAGTTCGCTTTGTTCTCATCTAAGTGATCGAGGTAGCCCAGAGCTTCCTCCATATGGTTGGCACTGTAAGCGGGCCAGTAGCTCAGTTGGGTATTCAGGTCGTGGTGAAAATCGCCTTTCCATGGTGGTATTCTTCCGTTATCCGCCGTCCACACCGCCTGTAAAGAGATAGGTGGCGCTCCCCGTCTTGCGGCTGATCCGAATTTATACTGTTCAAGATACCATTGCTTTTCCAGCAGGAGATCGGGCACACGAATGGCAGATTTACTCCAAAAGTCTTTCCACCAGCTCATATGGGTTGCATAATCCTGTACCATTCCTCTTTGTACAGCACTGTTCACTACTGCCGGAGCAACAGCATTTATTTTTGTATCAGGGTATTGTGACGAAACACTCCATACGCCTTCAATAGTAGCAGCATTTATTTTTTTCCATTGTACGCTGATCTGATATACAAAACCGCCCCATCCTTCCTGTTTGTAGGTAATGCTGTTACCCTGTTGTTGCATGGTGCCCTGCTGGTATCCTAACCGGGCGAGGTCATCGCCTACGAGTGAATTTACTTCGCCGCCTTCTTTTATATCAGACTGGTAAGGAGGGGCGATAAGCTGGGGCTGTATATTTTCTGAAACGTTTTCGAAGCGGAACCATCCAACAGGTTGGCTGGCATGCACAAAAGTTTGTAACAGCATGCCATTTTCCCATTGCACTTCACATACCGCGTTGGCCAGTATCAGCCGTACAGACTTTACTTTTCTATCGGCCGGTATATTGAACTCCAGCGCGCCGGCCGGAATTTTGGAAGGCGCCGGTTCCCTGTCGTAAGGCGCATCAAAATATTCCTGTACGGGTTTATAATCTTTTTTATTTACCTGCTCTTCTATCCACTGGTAGCTGAACTCTTTCCGGTGCAATCCTTTCAGGGGGCGCATGTCCCAGATATCCGACCTGTCTAATGAAAAGCGCAAATGATCTCCTTTCTGCCATACCAGCGCACCAACGGTAGCATTGCCCAGCGGAATGGCTTCATCCCAAACGGTGGCAAGCTGTTTAAAGTGGAGATCGTGTTGCGGCGCCGGCTGTGCCAAAAGTAATGCAGGAAGCAGCAGTAAACTGAAGCAGGAAAGCATTTTATTCATCCTGAAAAATAACGATTTTATGTAATCAGCGGCATGAATGTTTAATTACTTAAGCTTAATGGTAATTTCTTTTATTGCCATATGAAAAAACGATGAGTCCTTTCCTTTTTTTATACCGGTTACTTGCATCAAACTGTGCATTATTGTGTTGAGGTTAATTGTGAAAGTGACGTGGTATTCAGGAAGGAACTGTTGATATTCAGCCACGAACAGCGTATATTTATGACGCTCCTGCTGTTTGTATATAACCAGACAAAAAAAATTGTTTTATGAAACAAGTAATGATATTGGCTTTAGGTTCTTTTATACTCTTAGCCGCCTGTAAAAGCGCTAATGTAAATAACACCCAAAGCAGGCAAACGGATAATTCCGGTATTGAAAAACTTAATGGCACGTGGGAACTGGAATACATATCGGGTCCCCGGATCGCTTTCCAGGGATTATATCCCGACAGGAAGCCGGTGATCACTTTTAGTACTTCCGACAGCAGTTTTGGTGGAAATACAAGCTGCAATGCTTTCAGCGGAAAACTAAGGGCAGATAACAGGAGCATAAGCTTCTCTGATCATATGGCTTTAACAAAGATGTTTTGCCCCGGCAGCGGGGAGCCGGTATTCATAGAAACACTGAAAAAGATTAATGCTTATACCGTACAGGATAGCACCCTTACGTTTATGATGGATGAAGTGCCGATGATGCGGTTTGCAAAAAAGCAGTAAACGCATATCACTTACGGTATTGGGTAACTGAAGACCTGCTACGCTTTTTGACCCAATTCCCTGATAAAGCGAAAGTGCGAATATACAGCCCGTCCCATAGTAGGAATACTGTTATAAGGTAAATTGAAAGCTTTACATTTTTCTTCAACAATTTTACTTAAGGCCGGGTAATGCACATGGCTGATGCGGGGAAACAGGTGATGCTCTATCTGGTAATTCAACCCGCCGGCAAACCAGGAAACAATTTTATTACCGGGAGAGAAGTTGGCCGTGGTTTTTACCTGGTGCACCGCCCATTCATTTTCTATCATTTTTGTTTCATGAATGCCAGCCACTTCAAATTCGGTTTCTTCCACCACATGCGCTAACTGGAATACAATGGCGAGCACAAATCCAAGACCTATATGCATGCTTAAGAAAAATACCAGCCAGCCCTGCCAGCCCATCAGAAGAACAGGCAAAGCAATATAAAATAATACATACATCAGCTTGCTGAACCAAAAAACGAAATGATCGTTTCCCGACATTTTACCTAAAGGACTGTTGTTTACTTTTCTTTTAAAATATTTTTCAAAATCCTGGAAAAGGATCCATATCAATGAGCTTATGGAGTATAACAGGGGGGTGTACAGATGCTGGATTTTATGCATCGGCTTCCATACCTGCGTTCTGCACATGCGTATAAAAGGGCTTTTTGCGATATCATCATCTACCCCGTCCACATTGGTATACGTATGGTGGATGATATTGTGCTTTTGTTTCCATATGAAATTATTTCCGCCAAGGGCATTGATGGAAAGTCCGAGCGTGCTGTTTACCCATTTTTTGCTGGAGTAGCTTCCGTGGTTGGCATCGTGCATTACATTAAACCCGATGCAGGCCATTAAAAAACCTAATGCACCGCCCAAAACAATAGTTAGTATTAAGGGCATGGAAACAAAAAGAAGAACGATATATATGGCAACGGCTGCAGGTATGAGGGTTAGTGTTTTAGTATATAGTAACCAGTTGCCTGTTTTTCTTAGATTTCTTTGTTTAAAATAATCGTCTACAGATGCTTTAAGTGATGAGAAAAATACGGCGTTTTTGTTGTTGAATAATACTTTGGACATTAATTGAATTGTGTTTTTATTTTACGGGATGATATGAAGATATGTTAAATATATGCAGGAACAAGCAGCGATCTTGCCAATCTTGTCACAATATTAACTGCCGGGAGGCGAAGGGGTTAAAGCAAACAGGGCGATTAAACCTCAAACCCGGGGCACTCACTCGCCCAATCCTGCTATAATATTGATCGTAAGCGCCACTATAACAGTGTTGTAGCCAAATGCGATCAGCCCATGCCACAGGGCCCACCGTCTTATTTTTTTGGATGTTACCGAAACATCGGATACCTGAAAAGTCATACCCAGTACAAAGGAAAAATAGGCGAAATCAAGAAAATCCGGTTTGTCTTCTTCCGGGAAATCCATTCCGCCGGCATGCGTTTGTGAATGCGATATATGATTGCTGTAATACAGATGTGCATATCGTACGGCAAAAACCGTATGCACCAGCGCCCACGATAAAATCATTGCGGTTATGGCAATGGGTAAATGCAGCTCTTTTGCAACCGGCTCCTGCTTTTTGGTGGTAAGCAATAGTATAACCGCCAGCATGCTCACGAAAGTTGAAATGAGAATGATGAAAAAAATAACGGTACGGCTTGGGTCCTCCTTAGCAGCCTGTTTGCGTATATGAAGTTGTGGTGTAGTGAAAAAGGAGTGCCAGTAAAACAAAAGCAGTAGAAAACAAAAACCATCCCATCCCAGCATTATATGCGACAAAGCGGCCAAATGCGTATGCGGAAAAGGGATCAGCCACGATAAACCTGTTGCTATAACGGCGCAAATCATTATTTTATAAGCAATATGCAGCCGGTTAAACCACGAAAGATTTTTTTTGTCCGCGGTATCATTCATAATGCTGTTTTAAACAATGGTGCTTAATACTACTGTCGGGGTAGCTATAGGAGTTCCAGGTCTCAAGTTACAGGTGCAGGGGTATTTCCTTGTAACATGGGCCCTGTAACCTGCAACATCTTTCACGTCTCACCTCTCACTTTTCTACCAACTGCCCGGGTATCCGGTAAGCGGCAATATCACTTATCAATGCATTTCCTTTGGTATCCTCAATTACAATGTCAACCGAGGTTACGGCAGTAGCATCAAAAGTAAGCAGCCGCTTATGCCCGATGGTTGTGCCCTCAATGGTTTTAACCGTTTCTTCTCCATTTTTCAGCAGGCATTTGAATTGTTTTATACTTTGTCCTAATGCAATGTATTCCTTCAGCAAAATACAATTGATCGTTTCTGCTTTGCCCGGATCAATGGTAATAATATTTTTATCGCCTCCGGCATTAATATAATCCTTCGCAAAGCCATTGTCAAAATGTATGGTAACCGGTTCACCTGCGGCATTCGTATACCGGACGCTTATATTTTTGAAAAGATTATCGGCAAAGCTTTCATCGCGGTATTTTTTAAATCCTGCCAGCGCTGCTGAATCATTAGGATGTATCAGCCCTCTTCTGTCGGGCGGAACATTCAATAAAAAAGAGGAGCCGCGTCCAACCGATTTGAGGTAGAGGTCAAACAGTTGCTCCGGCGTTTTTACTTTGTCGTCTTCTTCGGCGTGATAGAACCATCCCGGCCGGATACTCACATCACATTCTGCGGGGATCCAGTTTTTACCATTCACGTTGCCCTGGTTCAGGGTGTCCTGCGATGGAGCCCCGGCGCCTCTTGTAAATCCCGCGGTATCTAAAAGGTTCCAGTTGGTTTTACCCGCTATGCCGCTTTCATTACCTACCCAGCGAATATCGGGGCCAATGTCACTGAACACTACCGCATCAGGCGCCAGCTTTTTGATTTCTTTTTCAAACCGGGCAAAATCATACACCTGTTTTTTGCCGTTGGGGCCTTCGCCGTTAGCGCCGTCCCACCAAAACTCAAATAATGGACCGTACTGCGTTGTTACCTCAGCCATTGTATTTACATACACATCATTGTATTCGGGCGTGCCATATTCCGGGTGGTTACGATCCCAGGGCGAAAGATAAATGCCAAATAACAAGCCGTTGGCTTTGCAGGCTTCCGACAATGCCTTTACCACATCGCCTTTGCCATTCTCCCATTTGCTTTCGCGTACGGTATGTTTTGAATATTTGCTCGGCCATAAGCAAAAGCCATCGTGGTGCTTGGCAGTTAAAATAATTCCTTTGGCGCCGGATTGTTTGGCAATGGTTGCCCATTGATTACAGTCGAGGGCGGTAGGGTTAAATGCATCTGCAGGCTCATCTCCATGCCCCCATTCCTTATTTGTGAACGTATTGGGCCCAAAGTGAATGAACCAGTAAAATTCCAGGTCGTGCCAGGCAAGCTGCTGCGCGGTAGGAACCGGGCCAATAGCTTCAGGCGCTTTTTCCTGCTTTGCAACTGTATTACAGGACATGCTAAAGAGGGCGCAAATGGAGACAATAAAAAAAATCTTTTTCATGTTTACGTATTCAGGTAAATATTAGTGATGCTTATTATTGTTGCCAGGCAGATTTCAGCTTATATACTTCCATGCTTTCCACTTTTACATTTCCTCCTTCGCTGTAAAATTCCAGGTCATTGAATGTATATACCGGTATAAAGCAACCGGATAACGATATTTTGCCACCATTGGCAAATACTTCTAAGGAAGCCCTGTCTGCCAGTATACGTAATTCAATTTTTCCATTCACCGGTTCAAGGTCAACAGTCTTTCCCAATACGCTTAGCTTTTTGTTTTGTGCATCATAACGCACAGGAGTACCGCTTGTTTCGGAATTGCCTTTGCGGATCACAAAGCCAAATGCCGCTGCCGTTCCGGGTTCTATTACGGCCTGTATATCCAGCGCGTCTCCTTTTACGGCAGATAATATATTTGAGCCGGGTTGCACCTGCCTGTTTGTTACTGAAAATTTCTCCCCGTAAATATTTTCTATTTCCACCACCGGGTTCCTGCAAACACGCAGTCCTTCCGGAAATCTTTTTAAAGTAAGCACACAGGGAAAAGCCATTTGCTGGTTAAACGGTGCATCGGGATACGTGCCGCCATTCATCCACGCAATTTGAATACGCCTGCCGTCTGCCGCCGGAATATCGCTGTAAGATTGCGCGGCGTAAAAATTATTACCCACATCCATCTTTATCTTTTCCGTTTCAGGCGTAAAGGTGCTGCCGTTAAAGCTGCCAACAAAGTAGCCACCGTCTGCTCCATGCAGCACCCATTTTTTTTCTGCGGGATTACCATCCACGGCAAGTTCAAACAGGTCGGGGCATTCATACATTCCTTTAATAAAACTTTTTTGTTCCCACTGTAATAAGTTGGTTGAATTATATATGGCAATACCTCTTCCCTTTTCATCTTTGTCGGGACCGATATATAAAACCATTACCCATTTTTTTGCCGGCTCATGCCAGAAAACTTTAGGGTCGCGTTCATCCATCGTTCCGTTTTTCATAACCGGTATAACCGGGTTGGGATAGGTTTGCCAGGTTTTGCCGGCGTCATTGCTGTATACCAGCCGCTGCCCGCAGTGCATTGCGGTATAGATAAGTACAATCGTTTTTTCATTCCCTTTTTGTAAGCCCGAAGTATTATTCCAGTCTACCACCGCGCTTCCCGAAAACGCGGGACAGGTATAATTACCGGGTGTTCCTTCTAACGGGTAAACAGCTAAGGGCCGGTGTTTCCAGTGCAGCATATCATTGCTTACGGCATGCCCCCAGTGCATATTGCCCCAGCCTTTGCCATAAGGGTTATACTGGTAAAAAAGATGGTATTCCCCTTTATAATATACCAGTCCGTTCGGGTCGTTCAGCCAGTTTTTTTCCGCGGTAAAATGGAATTGCGGGCGGTAGGGTTCATTGTAATAAGACGCGCTTGTTTGGGCAAGGCCGGAAACGCCTGGCAATATTGCCGCAAGCGTAAAAAGGAACAGGAACGAACGGTGCATGAGATTCCACTTATGAAGTAAGAAAATGAGTATTAAATACAGGTTGAAAGATAAGGCTATTTCTATTTACCGGTTAATGGTAGCATGGTTTTTTATTCCGGCTATTTTGCAGTCGGTGATCATTCATTTAATATTTTCTTTGCCTGCCGCACCATATCTTCCGCGGGTATGGTCTTTAGTTTTTCAATGGCAAAAGGTTGTAAAACGTTATCTAATTTTTGTAATGACCGCGTATTTCCTTTTACGGTAAATTCTTTTTGCAGCAGCTTTATCTTTTCAAAATCCTGGATGCCTTCAATGAGCTTTTCAAAACGTACGGAGGTACGCGGACCGGGGTACACCTGGTACGTATCGCCTGCGGGCCAGCTCCGGAAGCGCGAATCCCTGAGCGGATCTGCTACCCAACTGTTATAAGCCCAGCGGAGGTAACCTGTAAAACCTTTTGCCGCCGCATACCAGCCAAGCCATACATGCTCGGCCGGAGGAGAGAAGGTAAATCCGTTGGGATAATTTTCGGTGCAGCAGGTGTAATACGTGCTGGGCTTGCCCTCGGCTATGCGTTCTTTCAGCACGGCTTCATCAAACTGCAGGTTAGAGGCCAGGCAATAGTCGTATATGTCTTTTTCTATTTCGGGATGATAGTTGCCGGCAAGCGCGATCTTCCATCCCGGATCAATGCTTTTAAGCAAGGCGATCACTACCTGCATATCTTTCATGGGGCGTTCATCCATAGCAATAGTGGTAATATCAAACCAGCCTTTGTGCTTTAAGTGCTGTGTGAAATCCTTCAGCATGCTTGTCCAGTGCGCGGTATATTCAACCGAGCCAATAGGTGCTTTAAGCATGGTGTCTTTACCTGCTGCTTCATCAAAATAGCGGAACGACAAAGCCCAGGGCACCATCGTATAACAGTTGATGCGTTTGTTAATGCCGCAGCTCATCACAAAAGCAACATATTTATCAAACAGGCTGTAATCGTATACCCATGAACCGTCTTTGTGTTTTGTCCATTTAATCAGGCCTGGAAAATCGTCATAGGTTTGATGTCCCCACGGTTCGTCCATAATGCTTGCCGTAATATTTTTTTGACCCGCACCGGCTAATAAGGTGTAATAAGGCTTCATCAGATCAAAGTGTTTATCGCTCCACAGGGGCACATCGTGTACTCTTGCAATTGCGGCCGGGTGCTGCCAGAGATCAAGATCAAATGTCCATTTATCCGGTGTTGGTAATACGCGGTCAATTACTTTAACGGTATAATATAACGTATAGCTTTTATCTGCTTTAACCGTAATGCTTCCTTTATAGTTTCCGGGCCGGGCGTTCTGCGGAACGTGAATGCTCAGCCATATGGGCTGAACAGTGCGGGCGTCAACCGGCATGGAAGATATGATATCTATGGCATCTGCCGCCAGCGAGGAATCGAAATCGGCAGGTTTACGGTAACCGCAGCCGCCGGCAAATTCATCTGTAATTACATAGCGGATAAAGCCGGCTTTGATATTCGGAGCCGGAATGGTTTGCTTTTTTGCATTTACCAGGTTGCTAAGTGTATAAGTTAACTGCGTTACAGGCTCGTTTGTCCATACCAGCAGTTGTGTGTGCACTTTTTCTCCTTTCCATGCCGCAGCGTTCCAGCTTTGCTGAACGGCTGTAAACGGAACTTTCTCTTTGGCATACCTGGTATTGCTGTTGGCGAAACTTACCATTACAGGCTGTTGCAGCGTTTGCCAGCTTTCATCAGGTGGCGAAAGCCGGATTGCGGCTTCGGTAAAATAACGATTGTCTTCCGTGCTGTAGCTTTTATCCTGCCCAAAGAGCAGGAAGGTGCAGAACGCTGCCGGCAATATCATTAACCATTTTTTCATAACTGTAAATTTGAACCAGGTTAAAACTACAGGAATAAATGGAAAAGAAACGGGGCAAACGATTGCATGATTGTTTTTGATACCCAAAAATATGCTGTTATCTTAGCTATCCGTATGGAGAAAAAGGTACCTACAATAAAAGAGATCGCAAAAAAGCTCAACATTTCTGTTTCAACGGTTTCACGGGCTTTGCATGATCACCCCAGCATAGGGCTGCGCACTAAAATGCAGGTGCAAAAGCTGGCAAAGGAAATAAATTATGAGCCTAACCAAACGGCTATTCAGTTCAAGCAGGGCAAAACGTTCACGCTCGGGCTTATCCTTCCCAACCTGCGCGAGGAGTATTTTTCTTCCGCTATAAGCGGTGTAGAGGATACCGCCTTTAAAAGCAATTACAATGTGCTGATCGGGCAATCGCACGACCTGCTCGACAGGGAGCAGCAGATCGTGGAAACCATGCGTAAGCACCGGGTTGACGGGGTGCTGGTTTCTATTTCAAAACAAACCAACAGCATTGAACATTTTGAGCAGTTAGACAAGTACAATATACCTGTTGTTTTTTTTGACCGCGTACCCAATGTGCCCAATATTCATTCGGTATGGTGCAGCTTGTATTACAGTACAGTTGAAGCTGTAGCGTTTTTGTTCGGCAGGGGACATCAGCGGGTAGGTTATATACAGGGGCCGTTATCTTTAAATATTAAGAACGAAAGGCTGGAGGGATATTACGAAGCGCATAAAAAGAAAAAAATACCCGTCAATGAATCATTGATCGCAACTACCGACCTTTCCAAAGAAAGTACGGAGCGGGCAATAGAAAAATTATTGTCACTTAAAAACCGGCCAACGGCCATACTGGCTTTTAACGATAATGTTGCGCTGGATACGATTCAATACGCTAAAAAGAAAAAGCTGAAGATCAATAAAGATATCAGCGTGGTAAGCTACGCTAACTGGCCCATCATCAGTTATCTTGATTTCCCTCCTATAGCTTCTGTAGAACAATTTCCCTATGAGCAGGGCAGCAGGGCAACGGAATTATTATTTAAGCTGCTCAATACCAAATCACCCGAAGGCGCTTTACCGTATGAAAATATTGTACTGAAAAGCGAGCTGATCGTGCATTGATCTTTCCCCGCCTGCCGGATGCGTCAATCGCCGGAATGATGTACATCCTTTCCATAATTATATAACAGCGGCGCCATATTATGGATTGAATTTTGCGTGAAATATAGTCAGCATCCGCAGTACCATGTATATGCTGTAAAAAATGAGTATGAAAAATCTTCTTTTTTTAGCAGGATTACTCGCTTCAGCTGGCGCCAACGCACAGCATGAACACCATATGCCCGCCGCCGATATTATGCATACGGCAAACGATACTATTCTGCCTCATCAGCATCACATGCAGCATGATATGGGTAATATGAGCCATGCTTTTTCTTTAAACCTGCCCATGAGCCGCAATGGCTCAGGTACAGGCTGGCTGCCCGATGCATCGCCTATGTATGGCGTAATGTATCATTCCCCCAAATGGATGTACATGCTGCATGGTAATATTTTTTTGCGTTATAACAACCAGGATATCAGCAAGAGCGGTTCAAGAGGCGGCAGTAAGTTTGACGCCCCCAACTGGATGATGTTCATGGGACAAAGAAAAGTGGGTAACAAAGGATTGTTCCGTTTCAGCGCCATGCTTTCCCTTGATGAGCTGATTGCCGGAGGATCGGGTTATCCTTTATTATTTCAAAGTGGTGAAAGTTATAAGGGAAAACCTTTGGTTGACCGCCAGCATCCGCACGACCTGTTTTCGGAATTGTCTGTGGGCTATACCTATGCCCTTTCACAACAAGCCGATGTATTCGCTTATTTAGGCTATCCGGGTGAGCCGGCATTGGGTCCCGTTGCCTTCATGCATCGCCCATCTGCGTTATATAATCCGGATGCTCCGCTTTCTCATCACTGGACAGATGCAACGCATATTACTTTTGGTGTGGCAACTGTTGGTATGCGTTTGGGTGAATTTAAAATAGAAGGTTCGTCTTTTACAGGAAGGGAGCCCGGTGAAAACCGCTATGATTTTGATAAGCCCCGGTTCGATAGCTGGAGCGGCAGGCTATCGTATAACCCTTCCGGTAACTGGGCACTGCAGGTGTCGCATGCTTTTGTTAACGAACCGGAACCCCTGCATATAAATAAAGATGTTAACAGAACTACCGCATCCGCCGTATACAGTTTGCCGTTAGCGCAGAACGGGTGGTTGAATGCTACTGCGGTTTGGGGCAGAAACAAAAGTAAAAACCATGATGCGGAGCGCGCTTTTTTGTTAGAAGGGTCATGGGGCAAAAGTAAACTGGCATTATACGGGAGGTATGAATATGTGCAAAAGTCAGTTGAGGAACTGGTATTAGATGACGCCATATACGGGCATGACGCCATTTTTCCGGTGCATGCTTTTACCGCCGGTGTTAATTACGATTTGCTGAATATTAATAAACTTATCGTAGCCGGCGGCACACAGTTCACGGTATATAAAACGGATAAGAAGCTGTATGATTTGTATGGCAGATATCCCATGGCTTTTGAAATCTATTTGCGTTTATACCCTGCCTTAATGAAAATGTGATCTGGCACGATAATTACCTTATTTATTAGTACTAAATAATGAAGTTATGGCAAGGTATTCCAAAAAAGCGCAGGAAAAAGTAGCAAGCGCTATGCATGAAATGAAGGAGGGGAAATTAGTAAGCGGTAAAAGTGGGAAAAAGGTTACCAATCCCAAACAGGCTGTTGCCATAGCACTTTCGGAAGCCCGCGAAGAAGGCGCCAAAGTACCGAAAAAGAAATCTGCCACTAAAACCGTTGCAAAGAAAAAGAAAGCCTCCGGGAGCAAAACAGCAAAGAAATAATATTGTATTTAATCTTTCCACTTTCTTTATATCTTCTTTGTGGTATTAAATGCACATGCTGCGCAGAATATTACCCATAAGCATTCAGAGAATCATTTGTTTATGCATTTATGGGTTACACAATGGCTGTTTACGCTTATTTCCCGACAAATTCAGACAGGCATGAATTTTTATAATATATTATTGTACTCAAAGCATAATGTGAATGGATATGAAAAGTATAAAATCTTATCTCCTTTGTATCTTTTTTCTTGGCGGTTGTACCACGCTTAAACAACAAATCGCTGTAAACGAAGCCACGCCTGTAAAACCTGTAGATTCACTGCCTGAACCATACGCCACCAAATCGGTCATGCATTTCAGCAATGTGGTAGGATGGAATAAAACAGAAATGCCCGTAGCACCGGAAGGATTTGCGGTAAGCCGGTATGCAGAAAGCCTGCAAAATCCACGGTGGATGTATGTATTGCCCAATGGTGATGTGCTGGTGGCTGAATCCAATACAGAGCATGGTTTGCTTGAAAAGGCTGGTGCAGTAATTATTGGCGCCAGTAAATCGAACGACATGCGAAAAAGCGCTAACCGCATTACCATTTTAAGGGATACAGATAAAGATGGAAAACCTGATGTCAGGGAAGTATTTCTAAGCGGTCTGAACCAACCCTTTGGCATGTTGTTGCTGAAAAATAAATTGTATGTAGCCAATACAGATGCGTTGTGGAAATTTCCCTACGAAAAAGGACAGCTAAAGATAAATGCCGCAGGGGAAAAGATCATTGATTTGCCTGCCGGAAAAAACAACAGGCACTGGACAAGGAATATTATTGCCAACGGCAAAGGGAGCAAGATATATATTGCTATCGGTTCCGGCAGCAATGTAGCAGAAAACGGACTGGAGGAAGATAAAGATAAGGCGAGGATATGGGAAATTAATCCCGATGGGTCAGGACTTAAAGTATATGCAAGCGGACTGCGCAACCCGGTGGGCATGGACTGGGCGCCGGGTACGCAAACATTATGGACTGCAGTTAATGAAAGAGATGAATTGGGCGACAACCTGGTACCCGATTATATAACAAGTGTAAAAAGCGGTGGGTTTTACGGCTGGCCGTATGCTTATTTCGGACAACATATCGATCCCCGCATTGAAGCGAAAGACCAGCGGCCGGATCTGGTTGAGAAAGGCATCGTTCCGGATGTGGCTTTAGGTTCCCATACCGCATCGCTCGGACTGCTTTTTTATACAGGTAAACAGTTCCCCGCAAAATACCGGAACGGTGCTTTTATTGCGCAGCATGGTTCCTGGAACCGGTCGGTACTGGCGGGCTACAAAGTTATTTTTATACCTTTTGAGAATGGAAAACCAGCCGGTAAGGAAGAAGATTTCCTTACCGGCTTTATCATAGAGCCCGAGGGGAAAAAAGTACATGGCCGCCCGGTAGGACTGGCCATGCTGCCTGATGGTTCTTTGCTGGTTACCGACGATACCAGTGATACGATCTGGAGAGTAAGTGTTGAAGATGCAAAAAGCACCAAAGCACAAAAAGCAAGAACCAAACTTGCCTACCGGCAGGCAGGCCTGTCCGCCGGGGCGGATAAATTCCAGGTTCCAAGCCGGATCCCGCATGTGCGGGACGAAATTCGAAGGAGACTGGCAGCCGTTAGCTATCAGCAATTAGCCACAGTACACTCACTTCTCACTTCTCACCTTTCTCCTCCCCCCTCACAAAAAGCCCGTAAAACCTGCTGCTGGCGGTATCAGCAATAGCTCCGCCTGGTGTTTTGTAAATAAAATATGCCGCAAGGTCTTCTCTCTGTTCCGTAAAGATCAATGCTTTTTCGAGCCCCATTGTCATCAGTACATTATCATAGGCATCCGCAGTAATAGCATCTTTGGCGAAAACAGTAACGCTGATCAGGTTGTTCCTGGTGGGATAACCTGTGCGGGTATCTATGGTATGACTGAATTTTTCCCCATTGCTTTCATGAAATTTCCGGTAGTTACCGGAAGTAGTAACCGCGCCTTCGTTAATGGTAATGATCTTTTGTATTACAGGAGCTTCAAATCCATAGTCGCCAGGCGCTTCAATGCCGATGCTCATTTTTTCGCCGCCCGGTTTCTTCCTGCCTTTAACCCTGATCTCACCGCCTATTTCCACTATATAATCGGTAATATGCTGTTGTTCCAGGAAATCCGCAACAACATCCACGCTGTAACCCTGTGCGATGCCGTCAACATCAATAGTAATGCAGGATTTTGTTTTGATGAGCCGGTTGCCTTCTAATTTTATTTTATCCGTTCCAATGCATTGAAGCAACGCGTGAACCTTTGCAGAGTCGGGATATTTTTTTACAGGTTTGGCGCTGAAGCCCCAGGCCTGTACCAATGGTTGTACGGTAATGTCGAACAGCCCTTCCGATTGTTGCCAGGCTTCTATGGATTTACTGACCACAGCGGCAAAATGTTCATCAATAGCAATTCCTTTTTTCGACGCGTTAAACCTGCTGATCAGCGAGAAGGGTTTATATATGGAAAGGGAGCTGTCTATACGGGTTAAAATGCTGTCTACCTGTATTTTCCTCACTATGCTGTCCTTTGCATAATAAGTAATATGCCATGTAGTACCCTGGGCGCTACCGCTCATTTGTATTTTCAGGAAATCATTGCTGCCGTTATATGAACGGAAAATAAGAAAGAGAAAAACTAATGGTGATATATACCAGGCCATGCTTCAAATATAGCGCATACAATGTTCGGGAATCGTTAATTGTATAATCACAAAGCACGGAAAGAATGCTCAAAGCAATGAAATAAATAGCCCGGGAACCCCTGCAATCTCTATTTCTGCCGGAAGCTGTCGCCTATGAAAGCCAGCGCATCGGTAATGCCGGTGCGCCAGTAGGTCCAGCTATGCGCGCCATCGCGTACGCGGTATTCATGCGCTACTAATTTGGAACGCAGGGCAATATGCAATAAAGCATTTCCTTTAGCCAGAAAATCATCATCGCCGCAATCTATCCAGTAGCGTACTTTATTGAGTTCTGCCCCCGACTTTTTTTCAATAATGGATAACGCCGAATTGTCGTACCATGCTTTGCTTAATCTTGCCTTCCCTTTCAAACCGCGCCCATACAATTGTCCAAACGTACGATCCCATTGCGCATCAGGCATGTTTATCATTTCATCGTCGCTGAAAACCGCGGCGCTTAAAGGTGCTGTGGCCACAAAATATTCGGGATATTTTAAAGCATATAGCAGCGATCCGTAGCCGCCCATGGAAAGCCCGGCAACAGCGCGGTATTTCTTTTGTGATTTTATGCGGTAGGTTTTTTCAATGGCGGGAATAAATTCCTGAATAAAGAAGTCTTCGTACTTTTCTTTCCCATCATACGCATTAATATACCAGCTCGAATCTGCATCGGGCATAATAATGATCATAGGTGGTATCGTTCCTTCGGCAATAGCCTTATCGGCATAACGGTTTATTTCGCCAAACTGCAGCCACCCGGTATTGTCGTCGGTATATCCGTGCAGCAGGTATACTACAGGGTAAGTTCTTTGCGAATGCTCATAATCAGCAGGCAGGTATACCGTATAGCTAACATCCCTGCCCAAAATAGTACTGGAAACGGAAGCTTCCTCAATTACTTTTCCGGGTTGCTGGGAATATAATACAGGTGTGGCACAAAGAGAAAGAAAGAATAAAAGGTATGCCTTCATATATGATTGCTGATTTTTTGATTTCTGATTTGAAATATCAAACACATTTTATGGGGCTGGCGTAAAAGTGTAGCTGAGTACCCGTTCTTCATAGTTAGCGAGCGTATACACCACTAAGGTTCCGTTTTTACGGATAAACGTATACCGGTACCGGTCGCTGTTCTGCTCTTTTTTACTGGGTTTTCTGAACCAGCGCTCCAAATCGTACCGCGTGGTATTATATACCTGTATTTTTTTTAACTTACCGGTATTGATCTTTTTATTGTTATAATCTGTATTGCCTTCAACGGGTTCAAATATGGCAGGCCGGTATAAAAAGCTGCCTGCCGTTTGGTTGCTGTCGAAAGTTATGGTTAAGGTATCACCCAGATAGCCATATACATACCGTTCGCCTTTGTCGCTTATGTTTTTTTTAGTAGGCTCTCCGAAAAGCCGCACTGTTTCGCCCGGAGTGGTTACCCCCTTCTCCAGCTTACGAACGCTTTCTTCTGATATGGGATGGTAAATGGCGAAAGGGGTGCTGGCGGGGTTATATCGTTTACTGCATCCCGTTAGTAATATCCCGCACACTACACATGCTACAAGTAAATGTTTATTCATAAGGAAAGACTTTTGATGAAAGCAAATTAAATGAAACTTATGCACTCCTTCAATTCTTTTTCGGTATAAGCCAGCCCATACTGCTTCAGCACATCATCGGGCACGCCATTCCACTGATTGGGCTGGTTACCCTGATATCCTATATCTTCAATGCCTATTTTAGAAGTATAAAAACCGGTACAGGTAAGATTACGCATCAGTGTAAAAAAAGAAACACCCTGCGACATTTCCGGCTTCGCTTTTTTTGGCCAGGCAATATCATCCACTACCTGCATACGCTGCGCCTGGTCGCTATCCTTAAAGTTTTTCTGGAAACGCTGATAGCACTGCCTGTCTATCCAGCGCAGTCCGCCGCGCATGGGCACCTGGTGACCGGGCATATCTTTTACAATAAATTCTATAAAATCGGGAACACCTGCATCGGTAGCGCTGCCGCTTACTTCATCTTTGGGAATGATGATATCCGCCAGTATGGCAATGGTTGCCATTTCATGTTCGGTGAAGAACTTAGCAGACACTACGTTGTTGTAATGCGCTATTTCTTCGGGCTGCCTGTCGGGCCCCGCATCGGGCGTGTTGCCGGAGTCTGCTAAAGTGGCGGCATTATCCGCCTTTTTCTTATCGGGTAATTTGCAGGCATCAAATAAAACAGTGGCAGACAGGGAGCCTAACCCAATTATTTTTAATGATTTTCTTCTGTCCATAGCTGAAAGATTTTTCGAATAATAGTTTTACATGTTTACAGCAATCAGAGATTCTGTTTCTTTAATTCATCAATAATGTATTCGGATGCCCGCATGGATAATGCAAGGATCGTCCATGTGATGTTCTTATCCGCCTGCGATGTGAAGGCTGCGCCGTCTACAACGAACAGGTTTTTGCAATCGTGCGCCTGGTTCCATTTATTGAGCGCCGAGGTTTTAGGGTCGCTGCCCATTCTTGCCGTGCCGCCTTCATGAATGATCTTACCGGGCGATTCGAGCCCGTATTTATTTTCCGGTCCATCATTTCCACCCCAGGTAATTACAGCGCCCATTTTGTGCATGATCTCCTTAAAGGTTTCTTTCATATGCTTCGCCTGCTTCACTTCATAATCGCTCCATTTTACATTGAACCGTAATACAGGGATGCCATATTTATCTACTACCGAAGGATCTATCTCGCAATAGTTGTCGCGCCTTGCCACGGCTTCGCCGCGACCGGCCATACCAACGCCTGCGCCATAAAAAAACCGCTGATCTTCTTTCAGAGAGGCGCCGTAGCCTCCGGCTTCTTTTTTCTTTCCGTTTACTTCGTATGCGCCGTTCTGACTTTCAATACCAAATCCAAAGCCATAGGAAGGCATGCCCATACCGCCCCAGTATTCAATATGATAACCGCGCGGGAAATCTAATTTTTTATTGTCTCCCCACCAGGGTGAATACACATGCATACCGCCTACGCCATCTTCGTTGTAACGTTTTCTGCCAAAGAGTTTGGGAAGATATCCCCCCAAAGCGGCGCCGGTAGAGTCATGCAGGTACCTTCCCACCACATCGCTGGAGTTAGCCAGTCCGTTGGGATGACGCGCAGATTTGGAATTGAGCATCAGCCTCGATGTTTCGCAGGCACTGGCAGCCAGTATCACTACTTTGCCATTTACCTGGTATTCATTCATATCCTCTTTATTTACATAAGATATGCCGGTAGCTAATCCCTGGTCGTTGGTAATAACTTCTCTTGCCATGGCATTGGCAATAACATCTACATTACCTGTGGCAAGCGCGGGGTTTACCAGCACGGAGCCTGAAGAAAAATCGGCATAAAACTGGCACGACCTTCCGCACTGCCCGCAATATACGCATACGCCCCTTTCATTATTAACGGTTTTAGTAAGCATGGAAAGCCGTCCGGGTATTACCGGCACTCCTGAACTAACAGCGGCATTTTTTATAAAAAGCTCATGCAGCCTGGGCTTGGGAGGTGGCAGGAAAAACCCGTCAGGATCATTCTCCAATCCCTCATTGGTACCAAATACACCGATTAATTTATCTACCCTGTCATAAAAAGGCTTAATATCTTCATAGCCTATAGGCCAATCTTCTCCCAATCCGTCAATGCTTCTTCTTTTAAAATCTTTAGGACCAAAACGCAGCGATATCCTTCCCCAGTGATTGGTGCGCCCGCCCATCATACGCGCCCTGAACCAGTCCCATTCCGTTCCGGATGCTTTGGTATAGGGTTCTCCGTCAATGTCCCATCCGCCATAGCAGGCATCAAAATCGCCAAACGGGCGGTATTTTGTGCTGGAACCGCGGCGTGGCGATTCGTAGGGCCATTTAAACTGGGTAACATTTTTTTTAGGATCGAATAAGGCCCCTGCTTCTAACAGGCAAACTTTAACGCCTGCGTTGGCCAAAATATAAGCAGCCATACCTCCACCCGCACCGGAACCTACAATAACCACATCATAATTTTTGGGGTTGGTCTTAATCTGAAAATCTCCCATACAATAATCTGAATTAAAAAAGTTCTTTAAAAGTGAATCCTAAATGTACCATTTTATCTAAAATGAAAATCGCTTTTTTTGTTTTACATAAAGTATCATTGCCTGTATTTAATGCGATAAAGGCCAGACAACTTAATTTTACCTTAACTCAATTACCTATGTCAATTATAATTGGTGCGGATATCGGAACCTCAAATATAAAGGTTATTGCTTTTAAAAATGATAAGGAAGTATTACTATCTGAAACGGCTTCCTGCACTACCATCCAACCCTCTTCAGAAAAAATGGAACAGGATCCGGAACTGATTTTACAATCTGTTAACAGCCTGCTGAAAAAAGTGCTATCGCAATTAGAGGGGAAGCCTGTTACAGGTATTTGCTTTAGTACTGCCATGCACAGCATTATAGCCATAGATGATCATAATAAGCCATTAACCAACGCCATATTATGGGGCGACACAAGAAGTATGCGCCAATGCAACCGCCTGAAAGAAAATGGTATGGCTGAAAAGCTGTACCGGCAAACCGGCGTGCCGCTGCATCCTGCCTTACCCTTATGTAAAATAATGTGGATAAAGGAAAATGAGCCCGGCATATTTAACCGGGCGCATAAATTCATTTCATTGAAGGAATATTTTTTCTTTCAGTGGTTTGAAAAATATATCATTGATCATTCCATTGCCGGCGCCACAGGCATGCAGGATATACACCGTTTACAATGGAGCGGAGCTGCATTGCAGGCTGCGGGCATACGTGAAGAGCAACTGTCGCGGATAGTGCCTGTAACACACACCGAAACACAGCTCACCGGATCGTACAGGAAATATTTCGGGATAGAAAACATACCTTTTATAATTGGTTCAAGCGATGGTTGTTTGGCCAATACGGGCAGCGGCGTTTTTAGTGCAGATGAAGCCGCATTAACTATCGGTACCAGCGGGGCAGTACGCACCACTATTCCGGCACCGGCGCTGAATAAGGAACCCACATTATTTTGCTACCCGCTGCTTGAGGATGTGTTTATAAAAGGAGGTGCGGTAAACAACGGGGGAAATGTGCTGAGCTGGTTCGCCGGAAATTTCATGAACCAAAAATTGTCATCCGAAAGCGACTATGCGTTACTGGTAGACCAGGCCCATACCGTGGATGCCGGGGCAAACGGACTGCTCTTCTTACCTTACCTGCAGGGAGAACGTGCACCCATTTGGGATGCGGCAGCAAGGGGTGTTTTTTTTGGCATGAATAATTTGCATTGCCAGCCCCATTTTGTGCGGGCCACATTAGAAGGCATTAACTATGCATTGTATGATGTTTTTTGTGAGCTCACGAAAGATCATGATCCTGTTAAAACGATATATGCGAGCGGTGGATTTGTACAGTCTGCCCCCTGGGTTCAGATGGTGTCCGACATTTTTAATAAAGAAGTGGTGATCAGCAACCAGGCAGACGCATCGGCTACCGGGGCAGCGCTGCTTGGATGGTATGCCACCGGCGCTTCAAAAAGCTTTATACCCTTATCTTCATCATTAAATAAAGGAAAAACTTTTTATCCCAACAAGGAAAAACATACAACCTATATGCGGCAGTTCGCTATTTTCCGCTCCCTGTACCTGGCGCTGGAAAAAGAGTTTCCCAGGCTGCATCAATAGCATACTCAATTTCCTCCCGCGTGGTAAATCTTCCCAATCCAAAACGGATGGAACTTTTAGCCAGCTCATCATCCAGCTTCATTGCCTTTAACACATGCGATGGCTCCGGGTTAGCAGAAGTGCAGGCGGAGCCGGAAGATACGGCGATGGTACGATTGATTGAGGTAAGCAGTTTATCACCGGGCATACCGGCAAAAGCCAGGTTGGTTACATTAGGCAGGCGATGAATGATGCTACCATTTACAGTAACGTTCTTCATTTGTGTCAACCCTTTTTCAAGCTGGTCTCTCAGCGCACCAATACGATGCGCTTCTTCCTCCATTTGCTGTATGCATAACGCGCAGCATTTGCCTAATGCCACTATACCGGGCACATTCAGTGTTCCGCTGCGCATACCTTTTTCATGACCGCCGCCATCTATCTGCGCTACCAGCCGGACCCGCGGATCCTTTCTGCGCACATATAAAGCACCTGCACCTTTGGGACCATATATTTTATGTGCAGACAGGCAGAGCATGTCTATATTGTCGTCTATTACATCAACAGGTATTTTTCCCACAGCCTGTGTGGCATCTGTAAAAAAAATAATACCATACGTTTTAGCGATAGCGCCTATTTCCTTCACCGGTTGTAGCACACCCGTTTCATTGTTGGCCGCCATGATGCTTATGAGGATCGTATTTGGCCGGATGGCAGCCTTCAGCAAATCCAGGTCCATTATTCCTTCACGGTTCACCTGCAGGTAAGTTACCTCTGCGCCCAGCTTTTCCAAATGCTTACAGGTATCCAGCACCGCTTTATGCTCGGTAACGCAGGTTATGATATGATTGCCTTTTGTGGAATACATTTCATAAACACCTTTCATGGCCAAGTTGATCGCTTCAGTAGCCCCGGAAGTAAAAACAATTTCAGAAGGATCCGCATTGATCAGTTGCGCCACCTGTTCCCTCGCCTGTGTTACCGCTTCCCCGGCTGTCCACCCAAAACTATGACTGCGGCTGGCGGCATTGCCAAAGTGCTCCGTAAAGTAAGGAAGCATAGCCTGCAGCACCTGCGGATCAACCGGTGTTGTTGCATTGTTATCTAAATATATGGGTAGCTTTAACATATGTTGTGGCAAATGAATGTGCGCTCAAAATTACTTGAAATAAAAGGAATGAGTTAATGTGAGAGATGTGGAGATGTGGAAATGTGGCATTTGAAAATGGAGCGATCAACAAATAGGTATCAGGAGAATAACTACTAACGACAGAATGAACACCCATTCTTTCACTCTCAGCTTTCTCTTCTCCTTCGGATTTCAGATTTGCTACTTCGGATTTGAATTTGGCGTTTGAATTTTATTTGGTTCTTGATATTTTGTATTCCTTCGGATTTCGTATTTTAAACATTCGGGCTTCATCTTACACTACCATTAAATTCCTGCATACCATAAAACTGAAAATGGTTTTGGTTTTATTATTGATCTTCACAACCATTGATTTATCGAATGACTGTACTTCCTTTATTTCAATGGAGGAGCCCAGGGTAAGCCCTATGGAATCGAGGAATTGCAAAAAAGCAGCGTCATGGTTGGCCACACCCGCTAACTTGTAGGTAGTGCTGAGATGTCCATCCGACAGCGGAAAGGACTGGTATACCGGCAGCTTGCCATTGGCATCGGGGATAGGCTCACCATGCGGATCAAATTGAGGATGTCCGAGCATTTCGTCTATGCGGTCAAAAAACCTGTCGGACTGAATATGTTCGATCTGTTCAGCAATATCGTGCACTTCTTCCCAGCCAAGACTCATTACTTCCGACAGGAAAAGTTCTGTTAAACGGTGCTTGCGTAAAATATACAAAGCCTGCTTCCTGCCTTTTTCCGTGAGCTCTATGGCCTTGTATTTTTCATACTTTATAAATTTCTTTTCAGCCAGCTTTTTTACCATACTGTTTACCGTAGGCATTTTAATGTTCAGGCTTTCGGCGATGTTTTTAACCGAAATTTCCTGGTTTTCCTGTGCAAGCCGGTAAAGCGTTTTCAGGTAATTTTCTTCTGTAAGTGAAACCATCCGGTAAAGATAAAAGATTCCCTTCTTTACTTGAATAGTAAAAAGAAATAACAATAAACCCGGTGCTCCGAATTGCTATGAACCCTGTGCAGGTATTGTAGCTTAAACGTACAGGAAGAAATAAATATGCAGAATAATTTTGTTAGTTTAATCTAACTTATTATTTTTACTATTGAAATCAATGAGTTGGTATGAAATGTATGCTTTTGCTTATAGGTTTTTTTCTTTATTCAACTGCGCTTATTGCCCGGCAGGAGGTAATCGTAAAGGGCAGGGTAATGGCAGCCGGTAAACCGGTAAGCGGAGCAACGGTGCGTGTGCTGCAAAGCCACCTGGGTACAGTTACCGATTCATCAGGCTATTTTAGTATAGCCGGTATTCAGCAAAAAGCCGTTACGATACAGGTATCTGTTGTGGATTTTGTAACCATTACGCGGGAGATCAGCCTCCAAAGCGATATGGATGTATTGCTTACCATCGAATTGCAGCCTGTTGCAGCCGACCTGTCGGAAATTGTAGTTACAGGAACTATGAAAGAGGTGAGCCGTATGCAAAGCCCTGTTCCTGTTGAAGTGATCACACCTAAGCTCTTTCAAAAGAATCCAACGCCCAGCCTGTTTGAAGCCATTGGTATGGTAAACGGGGTGAAGCCGCAGCTCAACTGTAATGTTTGTAATACGGGCGATATACATATCAATGGCATGGAAGGTCCTTATACCATGATCCTGATTGACGGTATGCCTATTGTAAGCGCTTTATCAACGGTGTATGGCTTAAATGGTATACCCAATAGCATTGTAGAACGCATTGAAGTAGTTAAAGGCCCGGGCTCTTCTTTATATGGTTCGGAAGCCATGGGCGGTATCATTAATGTAATTACCAAAAATCCACTTAAAGCACCTGTTATCAGTGCCGATATATTTGCTACTTCCTGGGGCGAATACAGCGCTGATGCCTCAGTAAAATTTAAAATGGAAAAAGTTACCGGGTTGCTGGGCATCAATTATTTTAACTACCAGCATCCGGCAGATAAAAATAAAGACGGCTTTACGGATCTGACCCTGCAGGACCGGGTTTCGGTTTTTAATAAATGGAATGTGGAAAGAAAAGACAATCGTTTGGCAAGCCTGGCTTTACGGTATGTTTCGGAAAACCGCTGGGGTGGTCAAATGGAGTGGAACAAAACCTGGCGGGGCAGCGATAGTATCTATGGTGAAAGCATATACACGAAACGGTGGGAAGTTATAGGCATGTACCAGTTGCCGGTAAAAGAAAAAATAATGACGCAGTTTTCCTACAACAGGCATCAGCAGGATTCGTGGTATGGCGTTACGCCTTACCTGGCCGAACAGCAGGTGCTGTTTGGGCAGATGTACTGGGACAAGCAGTGGGGGAGCAGGCATGATTTTTTGCTGGGCGGTTCTTACCGTTATACTTTTTATGATGACAATACACCTGCTACGGCTTCAGCCGATGGGGTAAAGAATGCCGCTGCGCGTACACCGCTACCGGGTGTTTTTGTGCAGGACGAGTGGATGATAAATGAAAAAAGCACGCTGCTGGCAGGGTACCGCTACGATTACAATACATATCACGGTAATGTGCACTCGCCGCGGATAGCGTATAAGTTTGCCCCCAACAGCCGCAATACCATCAGGGCCAGCTTTGGCACGGGCTACAGGGTAGTTAACCTGTTTACGGAAGATCATGCAGCTTTAACGGGTGCAAGGGAAGTAGTGATCACCGAAGCGCTTGAGCCCGAAAGGTCGTACAATGGCAATCTCAACTATGTATTAAAGATTCCCATGCAGGATGCCTTTGCAGGGCTGGATATTACGGGGTTTTATTCTTATTTCACCAACAAGATCACAGGCGATTTTGATACAGACCCGGGTAAGATCATTTATGATAACCTCGATGGCCATGCGATATCGCGGGGCATTGCGCTGAACGCAGATTTCAGCTTTACCTTTCCTTTAAAAATATTAGCCGGTGTAACCTACATGAATGTATATTCAATAGAAGACAGGTTGAACATGCCACGTAAGAACATCCAGCTTAATGCGCCGGAATGGTCGGGGAATTTTGTAGTAAGCTATGCTTTGCCTTACGGGTTTGCCATTGATTTTACAGGTAAATGGGATGGGCCAATGCGGCTGCCCGTTTTACCCAATGATTACCGTCCGGAATACTCACCCTGGTTTTGTATAGCCAACCTGCAGCTTTCCAAAAAGCTGGAAAAGGGCATGGAACTGTACGGCGGTGTAAAAAATCTTTTTAATTTTTTACCGAAGGACCCCATCATGCGGCCATTTGATCCTTTTAATAAATACGTGAACGATCCCGTAACTAACCCCTATGGCTATACATTCGATCCCGCTTATAATTATGCGCCGTTGCAGGGCATAAGGGTATTTTTGGGGATGCGGTATAATTTGTTTAAGTAGGTGTGGGGTATAAGGTATAGGGTATAGGGTATAGGGTATAAGGTATAGGGTATAGGGTATAAGGTATAGGGTATAAGGTATAGGGTATAAGGTATAGGGTATA